>JBGAQU010000050.1:0-20023 GCA_044220535.1 Alphaproteobacteria bacterium
GCCGTGATGTCAGCATCAAGGCGAGAAAAACGGCATATCGAATCTTCATGGTCACAATCCCTTGACCGCTTGTTTCAGGATAAGTTTCGCGGGGCCTGTAAAAATCAGCACGCCGTCATTGTCGGTCATTTGCATTCCTGTGGCCGTCACGCTGCCCGCCGGGCCGTCGCCGGCAACGGCGGTGTCGGTCCATGATTTTTTCGCCTGCATATCGATCATCAGCCGTTCAGTATCGAAGCGATATCCCTGGCTTTGCAACAGGACAACCTTGCCTTCCAGCATCAGGCGCTGCAATTTCTGGCGATAGGCGCCGCGCACCGCTTCGGCATCGATTTTGGTGCCGTTCAGCAGCGAGGCGACGCCATGCGGCTTTTCCAGCAGCACGACATCCGGGTCTTGCGCGCTCTGTATCGCCCGCGTCGCGGTCAGGATGTAAGGCTGCCCCTTATCATCCTCGCTTTCATAGCGTGGGTTGACCAGTTCGTTGCTGCCCGTTTGCGGATGCTGCGGGTCGTCTGCCGCCACTTGCGGCACCTTGTCCATATTGGGCCAGGCGACGACGACGGCCACAATGATCAGTGCCAGGAGAGGCAAAGCCAGCCGCATGAACCGGACGAAGCGCGTGTAGTGCGGATTGTAAGGCTGTGGCGTCCGGCGTCCCTGCAGCCGTGTCAGGCGGTCCGGACGGTCAGGCGTTTCAAGGATATCGTCTTCCATGGTCGTTTAAACGATTCCGGCCTGTAGACAGTCCTGCAAGCGAATCAGGCCGCTTAAATGGCCATCTGCACCCACGGCGATCAGGCTGGTCAGGTAACGCCCCGGCGTGCGTGTCATGATGTTTACGGCTTCCACCGCCAGCGCATCGTCAGGAATGGTGCGCGGCGAAACCGTCATAATTTCGGTCACCGATTTTTGCAGGAGATCCGGCCCCATATGGCGTTTCAGATCGCCATCGGTGATGATGCCCTTCATCGCGCCGTCTTTGCCGGTCACGATCACGCAGCCCAGGTTTTTACCGGTCAGCACCAGCAAGGCCTCATCCATTTTCGCAGTCTCACCGACCAATGGCAGAAGGTCGCCCGCATGCATGATTTCAGAGACGGAGATCAAACGCTGCCCCAGTTTCCCGCCCGGATGAAACACCTTGAACTGTTCCTTGGTCAGGCCCATGCGCTCCAGCAGTACCACCGCCAGCGCATCGCCCAGCGCCATCATCATGGTCGTGGATGTGGTGGGCGCCAGTCCGTTCGGGCACGCCTCCGGCACCTTCGGCAACAGCAGGACAATATCCGCGTGTTTGGCGAGCGTGCTCGTTGGATTACCGGTCATCGCAATCAGCGTGATGCCATAGCGGCGCGTATAGTGAATCAAATCGGAGAGTTCGGCGTTTTCCCCGGAATTGGATAGCATCAGGACAATATCGTCTTCCGTCACCATCCCCATATCGCCATGGCTGGCCTCCCCCGGATGCACAAAATGGGACGGCGTACCGGTAGATGCCAGCGTCGCCGTGATCTTCCGCGCCACATGCCCGCTCTTGCCGATGCCCGCGACGATCAAACGGCCCCGGCGGTCACGGGCTTTCAGGGCGTGGATGGCGGACACAGCCTGTGCAAACGATCCGTCCAATGCCTCAGACAGTGCCTGCAAACCTTCGATTTCGGTTTTAAGGACGCGTAGCCCTGCACTGACATCACTGTACGCCATATCGGCACCGGCTTCTTTTTTGCGCGTCATGGCATCCTTCATGATGATGGCGTGGGTTCCGGCGCATGGCTGTGACCACCGCAACAGGAATGACCAGACTCCGACTTTCTTTCATTCGCAGCCTGCTTCCATCCATCCAGTTTTTTCAGGAATTCATCTTTCGACGCATAGCCCGCATCCTGATATGGCTGGTCAGAATCGGAATCCATGCCTGCAACTTTCATGCACCTTATAATTTCATCATAAACGATTGTGCCGCCACTGTCGCTGCTCTGCGCGTAATCTTGCATACTTTTCATTATGCTTTCGACAGCAATCCTTGCTTCAGACTCAAAACCTAATTTTGTTGTTTGAAGTGGAGCAAACCCGGCATCTGACTTCATATCAAGACCGGTAACTTCAAGAGCTTCGTGGGCATTTGAAAGATTGGAGGCATAGTCCCAGAAACGGTGAAATTTTGACTTTCCGTCGGGCATTTGTTTTATGTGTAAGGTATCACGCCACAGCATATCGGCAAGATCAACGCAGCGTTGCCTGTACTGATTTTTGCTCATGCCCAAAGTTTTGGCCCCATCTTTTGCAAGGTCAACGCCTTGCCCCTGTATTGTCGCCAACACATTTAAAAACCCGTAGTGATATGCATCCAGGGCCTTCCGCATTTCCTCGTTAAAAACAATCTTAAGGTGTTTCATATAAATTTCCTTTCTTAGTTTAATGCGCAAAAATATCGACATCCACCCATCCCGCTAGATCCAGCGCCGCACGGGTCGGAATAAAGTCGAAACAGGATTGCGCCAGATCCGCCCGTCCTTCCCGCGCCAGCATCGCATCCAGTTTTTCACGGATGGCGTGCAGATGCAGCACGTCATTGGCGGCATAATTCATCTGGTCCTGGCTGAGCGTGTCCGCGCCCCAGTCGGAGGATTGCTGCTGCTTGTTCAGTTCAATCCCGAGAAGATCGCGGCACAATTCGCGCAGGCCGTGCTTGTCCGTAAAAGTGCGGCAGAGATTGGAGGCGATTTTTGTGCAGTACAGCGGGGTGCAATCGACGCCCAGATAAAATTTCAGGATCGCCACGTCAAAACGGGCAAAATGGAAAATTTTGGTAATGCCGGGATCGCGCAGCAGGGCTTTCAGATTCGGGGCGCTGTAATCATCCTTGGCAAATTGGACCAGATGGGCGTTGCCGTCGCCGGAGGACAGCTGGACCAGACACAGCCGATCGCGGTAATTCTTCAGCCCCATGGCTTCCGTATCGATGGCGACGGAAAGGCCGAAATCTACACTGTCTGGAATATCGCCTTTGTGCAGGTACGTTGCCATAAAAATCCTCTGTTTTTACCCGATTCACTTTATCCATATCACACTGAAATGCAACGTTTTTTAGCGGGGCCGTATCGCATTGCACAGCAATATGTTTCCTTTATCTTTCATTAGCCTTTTCTTGATAAAGTAATGGGGAGCGTCGGGCTGCACACATAATAAAGACTCATCATGAAAAAAACGCCCTCTGATTACAAAATTCTGGTTGTGGACGACCATATGATCTCCATACGTCTTCTGCAGACCCATCTGCAGGTCGCGGGGTTTATGGACATCGAAATCGCCACCAATGGGGATGAAGCCTCCGAGCAGCTTAAAAAAGATCATTTCGACATCGTCTTTATGGACTGGGCCATGCCCCAGCGCGATGGCATCACCGTGCTGCGCGAATGCCGTGCCGAATCCAGGTTCGACGATACCGCCTTTGTCATGGTGTCCGCCGAAGCCCAGCGCAAGAATATCATCGAGGCGCTGGCCGCGGGCGCGACCGCCTATATCGTCAAGCCTTTGAGTCAGGATGAGTTGAAAGACACCGTCGCCAAGGTTTTAAAGTGGCTGGAAAACCGTTCCGTCAACAGCGGGAATGTGGTGAATGCCTGAACTGAGCCAGACAGAGGCGATCAGGATGAAGGCCGATCTCGCGGAGATCGTGACCAGTTCCGTGGTCTATACGGTCAGCACGATGTTCGGGCACAAGATCGATGTATTGCGGTCGGAATCCTATGAACCCGCCGACCGCGCCGTCACCGCGCGCGTGATCCTGTTCCAGGATGACAGCTATGCGATTTTCCGCTTCGCCTTCGACCGCGCCATGCTGATGATGCTGATGTCGAAATTCTATCCGCCCGAAGTTCTGGAAGCGGAAAAACCGTTTGAGGACAGCGCCTGCGAGATTGCCAATATCGTCTGCAACCGCGTTAAATCCTACCTGAACGAACAGGGTTTCAATCTTGTTATGCACCTGCCTTCCGTCGAGCGCGGCAAGGTCGATGACAAGGGCAGAATCGTCAATCTGAATTTCACGCTCAACCGCGACCGGCTGCATGTCGATTTCGCACTGACTGATAAAAAAACCGCCAACGGATAAACAAAAAAAGCAGAGGACTATAAAATCATGAGAAGCCTTGCATTGAAATCAAGCACTGAGAATTTTGCATCCGCGATGGCGCAATGCGGCGCCCTATCGCCCGATCTGATCGTCGCTTTTGGCGCGCCTGCGCATTTTAATGATCCTCAATGGTCCGCCGCCATAAAAGGCAAGCCGTTTATCGGTTGTTCTACCGCCGGTGAAATCAGTGCGGGCGGTGTGGCCGATAACAGTATCAGCCTTGTCGCCATGGGCTTTGACAATACCGGCGTCCGGATGGCCAAATCCTCCATCGCCGATGCCGGGTCGTCCCGTGCGGCGGGTGAGAATATCGCGGCACAATTGAACATGCCCGGCCTGAAAAGCGTGTTTATCCTGTCCCCCGGCACGGGTGTTAATGGCAGTGAACTGGTCAAAGGCATTACCTCGAAACTGCCCGATGGCGTCACGCTGACAGGCGGCCTTGCCGGTGATGGTGCCGCCTTCAAGCAAACCTATACCATTTACGGCGATGCCATATCGACCGACCAGGTCGTCGCCTTCGGCTTGTACGGCAATAACATCCATGTCCATTGCGGCTCGCATGGCGGCTGGAAACCTTATGGGCCGGCCCGTCTGGTAACGCGGTCGGAAAACAATATCCTCTATGAGATTGATCACAAACCCGCGCTGGAACTCTATAAGCATTATCTTGGCGACAAGGCCGAGCAATTGCCGTCCAGCGGCCTGTTCTATCCATTCGGCATCCTGTACGGCGATGACAGCCGCCAGGTTGAATTGATCCGCACCATTCTGGATGTCGATCACAAGGCGCAAAGCCTGGTCCTGGCGGGCGATATGCCGCAAGGCGCGAAGGTCTGCCTGATGCATGCCGATACGGACAGCCTGGTCGACGGCGCGCGCCGCGCTGCCGACGAAACTTTCACGGGATCTCATAAGGGTGACTCAGCGCTTCTGCTGGTCAGCTGTGTCGGACGCAAGCTGATCATGGGTCAGGATATTGATGAAGAAGTCGACGCCATCATGGAAAGGGCCGGCAGCAATGTCGCCGCCGCCGGCTTCTGTTCCTACGGGGAAATCGGCCCGCTCGCGGGCGGACAATCCGAACTGCATAATGAAACCGTGACCCTGACCCATATCAGCGAAACCTAAAAGCGCCTATGTACTCAAAAAAACTGACACGCCAGATCCGCCGTTTTATGGGCGGGGACTATACGCTCGACGATCTGCCTGAAGTGCAGGACCGTCTGAGCAACGATCCGCATATCCCGGAAAAAATCCGTAACCTGGCCGTCAACCTGCTCGCCTTTTTGCAGTCGATCGATGAAACCTATAGCCATGCCGACGAACAGTTCAAGATGGCGGTGCGCAACCTGACCATCAGCTCCGAAGAACTGAACAGCGCCAATATCAGTCTTGAAAAACTGAACGTTACCATCAATGCCATGCTGGAAAGCCAGGGGGAAGGCCTGCTGTTCTTCGGGCCGGACGGCATATGCTCGCCTGTCTTTTCCCGCGCCTGCCTCGACCTTTTGGAGAGCAATCCGGGTGGGCAGCATATCGCCGATGTGCTGAAGCTGGAAGGCAATGATAAGGAAGCTTTTCGTACCCTCGTAACGATGCTGTTTTCTGATCAGGACAATGCGCTGGATTTCAACGATCTGATCAGCCTTGCACCCATTAAATTCAATCACTCACAACAGCTCAGCATCCATATCAAATACAGGCCGATGCGCGATTTTCGCGGCAGGCTGACGGGCATTCTGGTCGTGGCTGTGGATCGAACGGCAGAGACCGCCGCCCTGAAAGCCATCGAATTGCGGGAAGTGCGCGCAAACCGCCTGCTGCGCATTGCCCAGGACCGTAACGGATTCCTGCATTTTCTGGATGAATTCAGAGCCGCCTTCACAGGTCTTGAAACGCTGATGGCCGATGATTTCGCGCGCAGCCTGCACACGCTGAAAGGCCGTGCGGCATTTTTCTGGCTGAAAGATCTGGCGGCGGAATTGAATACACTGGAACAGGCCATTCATGACAATCCATCCGCCTCTGTTTCTATCCATCAGCTTGCGGGTCATGCGTTGCCATCCCTGGAGCGCCATATTGAAGATGCAAAAACGACGGCCCGTGAAATCTGGGGCGGCGGTTTTGACAATGAAGGCGAAACACGCAATATCGAACTGGAACGCATCTATAACTTCGCAAAATCCCTGCGGGAAAAGCTTCACGCGCAACCGGATCTGGCCGAACAGGCCGTTAAATCCTGCCTGTATGAACTGGCGGCACTGCCAGTCAGCGAAATCGTACGCAACTTTGACAATCAGCTGCAGGATTTTGCGTTCAAGGCAGGCAGCAGGGTTGCGCCCGTGCGGTTCGAAGGCGATGACCTCCGCATTCTGCCTGAAGCCTATTCAGGCGTGTTTGAATCCTTCGTTCATATTGCGCGCAACATTATCGACCACGGCACCGAAGCGCCGGATGCAAGGCTTGTGCTGGGCAAGCCTGCGGAAGGCCATGTAGTCATCCGTGTAGAATCTGTGCCAGACAAGCCGTTCTTTATCCTGTCGATTAGCGATGACGGCGCCGGTATTGATACGGTTGGATTGCGCAACAAATTCGGACTGTCCGGCCTGGACGACCATGAAATCAGCCAGTCCATTTTCGGCATGCATGTCACGATGCGCGGCCACGCCAGTGACATATCAGGCCGCGGCATCGGCCTGAACGCTGTAAAAGCCGAAGTCGAAAAGCTGGGCGGCACGATCGAGGTACGATCCGTTAAAGGCGAAGGGACGACCTTCCGGATGATGCTGCCTATTTTGTGGGATTTTAACTAGTCAGCCGTTTGCTGGCAAAAGCGCGGCCGGAATGAGACTTTAAATATTTCTCGAATTCGAAAGCTTTATATTTATCTATAAATGCAACGTAGCATTCCAGTTTCCATGGCGCGAATTTGGCTGTGTGCGGTGATTTACCTTGGTTATGATCAGCAAGACGCTGTTTTAAGTTGCTAGTTGCGCCAGTGTATTCTTTATCGGGGAAAGTAATGCTACGGATAATATAAACGTAGTACATGATGAAAGTCCGTCTTCGCCTTTGGCTACGCCGGGCACTGCTTCGGCCTACCGGCCTCCTGCGTGGCTTCGCCACGCGTAGCCCGAAGGGCGAAGCGTGGTGCCCAGAAGAGGACTCGAACCTCCACGACCTTGCGATCGCTAGCACCTGAAGCTAGTGCGTCTACCAATTCCGCCATCTGGGCATTTTTCAGGTGGGTTTTAACTAGCTGAAGGCGGCTGGAATGTCAAACAGCTTTATAGTAAAATTGGCCTGCGCTCGCTTTTTCGGGGCCGTACAGCCCATTCCTTAACCCGCTTTTAAGCCCTTGAAGCCTATCATTTTCCTAGGGGCGACGACCAACCATCTTCCTGTAAGGACTTCATTTTTCATGAAAATTCTTGTCATAGACCGCGATACGCTGACCACCCAGACCATCCGCACCCGTCTGGAGGCGCAGGGCCATACAGTTATAGAAGAATCGGTCAAGAATAACGCCATCGAACGGTTGGGGCGGGAGGATTTCGATGCCGTGTTTTTCGATCCCGCGCCCTTAAGCAATGCCCGCCCGGTCGTCTTGGGGATTCGCCGTTCGGTCAAGAATTACCCCTATATCGTCCTGATGTCCCAGGACATGAGCCGGGAAGAGGCGCTGAAATCAGGCGCCAATGACGTGATCGCCAAACCCCTTGACGGGGCCAGGCTGGAACAGACGGTCGGCAATGCCGCCCGCCTGACCGGGCTGATCGAACGGATCGGCGATGAAACGGAAGATTTCCCGTCCGCCGGCGGCGTCATCGCCAAATCCGCGTTTAATCAGTTGTTTCTGTCCGCCATTGACCGTGCCGACCGGTATGGCGAGCAGACGCATCTTCTGTTTATCGGTGTTGCCAACCATAAGGAAATCCTGGATCTGGACGGACCGTATGCCGCCGATTACGCAGCGGCCCGCCTGTCGCAATATCTGGTCCGTCTTCGCCGCCAGAGCGATATCATCGCCCAGACAGGCCGCAGCGAGTATTGCCTGCTGCTGCAGCGCCCGACCTATGAGAGCGAGCCCGTGGAAGCCGCCAACCGTTTTGCCGAAGCGTTGAAAAAACTCGACGATATTTGCGCCAGCGAACTGGTGAAGGTCAATGTCAATGTCCGTCTGCTGGACGTGCCCGTCGGCTCGAAAATCGTCGAGCATATCGTGACGTATAGCAAGGATACGAAAGCAGCGTGACGCCACACAGGGGCATGTCAAAGCGCTCTGCGCTTGACTTTTAAGGCGCAACCGCGTCATCCTGTGCCGGTAGATACCCTTATCTCGTTCGCTTTCATCCCTCCCGCCTTTTCAGGCGGGATTTTTTTTATGGAGAATTGCCATGACCACGTTTATGCCCGTCGATGAGAACAGCAATGTCATTCCCGCTTTGCGCCTGAACCAGAGCGGTGCGCACAGCATCAGCGCCACGACCGGCGCCTCTGCACGCAACAGCACGGGCTTCAATGCCCAGACACGCATCGTCTCGGTTTACGCTACAGGTCCCGTCTACCTGAAATTCGGCGACAATACGGTGACAGCCGCCACGACCGACCATTATTACCCAACCGGCCTGTATTACGATTTCGCCATTGGCGGGGGCCGCGTCGCGCAATATACCAACCTGGCCGTACGTGCCGTGGACAGCAGCTGCACGGTTTATATATCGGAAAAGGAATGACGGTCTAAAGGCTGGCTCTGGACTTCAGGGCGGTGGCGATCGTGCCTTCGTCCAGATAGTCCAGTTGCCCGCCGACCGGCACGCCATGCGCAAGGCGGCTGATCCTGATGGGGCGCAGGTCACGCATCCGGTCGGTGATATAATGGGCCGTCGCCTGGCCGTCCACCGTGGCGCTTAGGGCCAGAATAATTTCCTCCACACCTTCAGGCTTCAAACGTTCCAGCAGGGAATCGATATGCAACTGGCCCGGCGTGATCCCATCCATAGCCGAAAGCAACCCGCCCAGCGTATGATACAGGCCCTTATGCGCGCCTGTCCGTTCAATCGCCCACAGATCAGCGACATCGGCAACGACGCAGATGACTGAACGGTTGCGGTTTTCGGACCGGCAGATCCGGCATGGGGACTGGCTATCCAAATTGCCGCAGGCTTCGCAGACCTGTACCGTATCGGTCGTATCCTGAAGGATTTTGATAAAAGGCAGAAGCGACTGGGATTTATGAGTCAACAGATGCAGGGCGATGCGCCGCGCCGAACGCGGCCCCAGCCCCGGCAAACCAGCAAACGCCCGGATCATCTGGTCAAGCGGACCGGCATCCTTCATGGAACATCAAGCCCCCGTTACTGGTTAAAATGCTGCACCTTGCCCTGCAGCGGGTCACTATAGGCAAACAGCTTTGATTCAAGCGGAATATCCGCTTCCAGCTGAAACAATTCCACTTCCGTAATCGCACCCGATCCGTCGACAACCCGCCATTTTTTCAACTGGTACGGTTCATCCTGAAAGGCAAGGGTCAGCGAACCGGCGGCTGCATCCTTGGTCTGCACAATCGTCAGCAGCTGCAGACCGTTGCGATGTTCAACAGACGTCACCTTTAAATCGTCCTTCAGGCGCAGGTTTTTACGCAGCAGGAAATCCGCCAGCGTCTGCCCGATCGGCGCGTTGCTTTGCTGTTTCAGCTGGGAGTCGTAGAAATAGATAAAGAACCCGTCGGCCACGACGAAATCCCGCGAATTGTCGTAGACGAAGCGCAAGCGCCCCGGGCGTGACAGATAAAACGTGCCGATCAGCTGTGTGCCGTCCGGCGCGGTTTGCAGGAAACGCGCCTTGGCGGTCGTCAGGTCTTTCAGATAGGCCTCAGCCTTGATGACTTCAGGCTTGCGTGTATCGTCTTCCGCCCTGGCAATAACCGGGATCAGCAGCAGGGCAAGGCACAGGATCAATGTTTTCATAGCCTATTCATATAGAAGCTTTCCGGCAAAAGAAAGCCGGAATCATGGCGATTTTCTCACATTAAATCAAAGCACAGGGAACCTGTCCGCCTCGCTTGCCGTTGGCTAGGGAACAAAACCCTGAAGCTTTTTTAAAATGGAGAGACACCAATGAACCAGATTATCTATCTTGTCGGCCTTGTCGTGATTGTCATGGCCATCCTGTCCTGGCTCGGCCTGGCGCATTGAGAGAGGACATAGCAATGAGCATGGAAAACATAAGGCCTGTGAACGGGTCGTCCTATGTGGAATGGAGTGCCGTCATCGCGGGCGCCGTTCTGGCATCCGCCATCTCGATCGTCCTGCTCCAGTTTGGCAGCGCGATCGGTCTGGCCGCCACCTCACCCTTCGATCCGGTGCGTCAACTGACCGCTGGCGGCGTGATCGCTATCGGCCTGTGGACCCTGTGGATCCAGGTGACGGCATCCTTCGCGGGCGGCTATCTGGCAGGCCGCATGCGCGCGCCCGTGTCGGTAAACGCTGACCATGAGCGCGAAGTGCGCGACGGCATGCACGGGCTTCTGGTCTGGGCAACCGGAACGGTCGCCGTTGTGCTGGTGGCCGCTGCCGGGGCCGCCCTGCACGCGCTGGTTGCCACGCAGACCGACGGTCAGGTGGACCTGACCCCGGATGTCGTGACGATCCGCCGCAACACGGCCATCATCATGGCCTTCCTCGCAGCCTCTGTCTCTCTCGTCTCTGCCGTTGCCTCCTGGTGGGCGGCGACCATGGGCGGCGAACACCGCGACCGCAACACGGATCACAGCCGGTACATATCCTTCCGCAAAGTATGATCCGTCTTTACCCAAATAAAAATCCCGGCCAATGGCCGGGATTTTTTATGTGATTTGAAACAGGATTTAGCCGGCGTTTTTCAGCTGCGCCAAAATCACGGAAACGTCGCCGCCGCCGCGTTGGATAACAGACGCAAAATCGGAACGCTGGGTCATGGTCATGCTGACGCCTTCCACGATCACGTCGACGATCTGGTATTTGCCGCCTTTAAAGCGGACGCGCCAGTCGACATCCACCGGCTCGCCCTGCGGCTGGTTGATTTTTGAACTGACGATGGTGTCGATATCGTTATCGGCGCGGGCGCCGACCGTCTCGAATGTCTGGCCGCTATATTCATTGAAGCGGGCGGAATAAACGCGCACGACATGATCGCGGAACAGATTCTGATATTCCTTCTGCTGCTGCGGGCTCATCTGGCGCCAGTACTGGCCCAGCGCGAAGCGGCCAATTGTGTTCATGTCAAAGCTGCTTTCCAGCAATTTGCGGAAGGCCTGTTCCTTGCCAGCCTGGCCCAGTTTTTGATCGGCCAGGAAATCCAGCGCCTGCTGACCCATCGACGCAATGAAGTTTTTGGCGCCTTCCGGCATGGATGCGGCAGACGATGCGCTGCCTTTTGCAGCCTGGGCGGTCACGGGCACAACGATCAGGACAGCCGCCATCAGGCAGAGAAACAACCCGGCCAGAGAGCGTGTTTTCAGTGTGGTTTTCATGGTTTTCAAACTTCCTTTGTCAAACGTCAGCGGCCTGTATGGATTCATACGGGCCTTATAAGGGAAACCCTTCCCCCCTTTTGAACGGGGCGAAGGGTTTCGGGGTTCCGTCCGGACTTAGCGGTCCCTGGAATAATCAGGGATAGAAGGGCTCGCGCCGCTATCTGGTTTTTGATCCTTCACGAGGGCTTCCCGGCGTTGTGCATAGGCACTGCGCGTCGATGCATAGTAATCGAGCGAGTGTTTGCGCAGGTCGGAAACCGCATCAAGCAATTCCTCACGAGCCGACAGGAAGGTCAGACCCCAGCGGGCATAGACCCATTCCTCATGATCCGTGTTGTAGAGATAGATATTGAGCGGGTCGGCGAAGCTGTCAACCAGCATGCCGGTCGCGTCACGCAGCGAAGACGGTCCCAGAAGCGGGATCACGAAATACGCGCCGTGGCCGACACCCCAGGATGCAAGCGTCTGGCCGAAATCTTCTTGCTCGTATTTATAGCCATTCTCACCGGCCACATCGATCAGGCCGCCGATACCGACGGTCGTGTTGACGGCAAAGCGGACGAAGTCGTTGCCTGCGCCTTCAAGATCACCCTGCAGAAGCTGGTTCGCGATGTTGACCGGGCTTTTCAGGTTTTTAAGGAAGTTGCTGACGCCTTTGCGAACAGGCTTCGGCGCGACATAGCGATAGCCGCGGGCCACAGGCTCAAACACGGCGCGGTCGACAGCGTCGTTCACTTTGAACATGAAACGGTTATAGCCTTCCATCGGGTCTTCGATCCCGGACGCATCCGCCGTCCTGGTATTTGGGCGGTTGCCTGACGTGGCGCATGAGGCAAGAGCCAGCGCGCAGGCCAGCATAAGTGAAAAATTGGTTAATGCCCGGAAGGACTGTGTCTGAAACTTCATTGTTCGTTCCCTTGAACCTTTGAAAGGAATGCCTGTGCATTCCTAAATTAAACTATAGCCGCTTACTTATTGGTTAATTTCCCGCATGTTTATAGAAAGCAACTTTCTGAAAAGCAATGGAAAAATTCAATTGCCTTGCAGGCCATCATGCAGAACGCCGCCGCTGCGGTCAATGGCCCTTGAGCACCCTATCCTCAGCCATCCTCAAAATTCAGGATAATGGCCACCCCGATCAGCGTGGCAACCAGCGGCGTGGCCCAGGACGCCGCCACAACGGGGATCTGGTGGGACGCCCCCAGCGCCTCCATAAAACTGGCCGTAAAGAACACGCAGAAGCCGCACAGCGTTCCCAGTACGATCATCACAAACGCCCCCCGGAAGCGTGGGGGTCGCAAGGAGACGGCCGCGGCCAGCAGAATCATGGCCACAAACAGCAGCGGCTGGGCCAGAAGCGTATGGAAATAGATCTGCAGCCTGGTTGCGTCAAAACCGGTTTGCTGCATGGTCTGGATAAAGGACGGCAGCTTCCAGAACGATATGGCGGAGGGGGAGGAAAAGCTTTCCTCAATCTGGCGGGAGGTCAGGTCGGTCGCCAGGCTGACCGAATCGATCATCTCCGCCGGCTGGCCGGGCTGGTTGCTGGTGACATTGCGGAATAGCCATTCGCCGTTTTTCAATTCGGCATCCGGCGCATCCAGCCGCCGCATGAACCGGTCGTCATTGTCGAAATAAAGCGCCATCACGCCATGCAGCACCCAGGCAGGCGCATCGATCTTGTCGGCATGCAGGATGACATGCCCGTCATCCAGGTCCTGCCGCAGCCACAGCCCGCCCTTTAAAAGCGTGACGGAGCTGGTTTTGTGCGCAAACAGCCGGTTTTCCAGCATTTCATACCGGCCCAGCATGGCGGCGCCCACAGGATTCAGAAGGCTTAAATAAAAGATGCCCGTAATGACCGCGACGCTGAAAACAGGCGCCAGGAACTGCCATACTGAAAACCCGGCCGATCGCATGACGATCAGCTCGCTGCGCCTGTTCATCTGCCAGAACGTGAACATCGCGCTGAACAGCACGCCAAATGGCAGGATCATCTGCCCGACTTCAGGCAATCTGCCCGACTTCAGGCAGTTTCAGTATCCCAAGCTGCAGCACGGTCGATAATGGTATGCCGGTCTGATGACCGGCACGGCGCAGCAATTCCAGTGTATCAAACAGGTAAATAATTCCCATCAATAATCCCAGCATGATAACGAAATTGCGCAGGAACGTGCGGGCAAGATAGCGGTTTAGCGTGGCGGAAAGCATCATGCTGCAACCTTTTTGCTGCACAGGAACCGAGGCCGATATTGGCGAAGAGATTCGCTGCGTTCATCCATCAAAAAAATGGAGATGATTATTGGTAGAAGCACCAGCATGTAAAGCGCGACCAGCCCTGCAACATTATGCCGTACGGCGTTGAAGAACCCGAGATACAACCCTTCTATTGCAATCGCGCAGATGATCGCCCATGCGATGCGCCAGTTCTGCCCGCGTCTGTCGACCGGTCCGACAAGAAGGCAGGCCAACGCCACCAGCGTAAAGGCGGGCGCCAGCAAGGGGCTGATCACGCGGCGATGAAGTTCGGCGCGAAAATCCTCCCGCGCGCCATCCGCTGTAACATCTTCCGGCTTGGGGTTGATCAGTTCCATCACGGTGCGCTCTTCCGGTTCCCGCCATCTTTGCCGCACCGGGCCGCTGCCTTCCGGGATGTCGATGGTATAGCGGTCGAACCCCAGGCGGCTGAGTGTGCCCGAATGCGTGTTCATCGTCTGGCGCGAGCCTTCGAAGACAAGGATTTCCTGTCCTTTTGGTGTCGCAGTCAATACACCCCTGCGCGCCAGCACGGTGACGGGCGCCGTGGTTTTGTCGCGGCTGTCATAGATCATAAGGCCGCGCAATTCACCGGACGGCGTGCGTTCCCTTACATAGACGGTCAGCCCGTCGCCAACAGCACTGAACACGCCTTCACGGAACAGCAGGGTCGAATATTGCGCCTTAATGGCGGTCTGCATATATTGCATATTGGAAAGCGACAGCGGCGTTACCCACATGGTCAAAACAAGCATCAGCATAACGGTGATTCCGGACAGCAGCATCGCAGGCCGCGCCAGCCGGATTGGCGACGCGCCCGCCGCCCGCATGACGATCAGCTCGCTGTCCATCGTCATGCGGTTATAAACAAACAGCGTTGCCGCCATCACCGCGATCGGCAGGATGATTTCAAAAAACCGCGGCAGCGCCAGCAGGATCAAAATCCAGAACGACAGGCCCGACGCCCCGGCATTGATCACCAGTTCCAAAAACCGCAGCGACTGCGTCAGAAGAATAATCACGGCCAGGATCACCGCAATAAACGCGGCGGCAATCCCCAGGTCCTTGAACAGATATTTGTCGAAAATCACGCTTTTTCGCCTCGCGGGGCCTTTGGCCCCCTCGCTTCACAACCCTACACGTTATATATTCTATCTCGCGTCCGAAAAACAGGCAGGATTCTTTCACCCATGACACTCAGCATCAGCTTTCAGAAAAAACCCAAGGCCACGGCGGATACGGCCATCCTGCCGGTCTATAAAGACAACCGCCTCGGCAAGGCTGCATCCGAATGGGATAAAAAAACTGGCGGCTTGATCGCTTATGCTTTGAAAAATCAGGAAAATTTTAAAGGCAAGCGGAATCAGGCCCTGACGGTCACCGCGCCGAAAGGCAGCACTTATGCCCGTTTTGTGCTGATCGGCATGGAAGACGACAAGCCTCAGGATATTGCCGCCTGGACAATGGCGGGTGGTCGGCTGATCCCCGTTCTGAAGGCTGCGGGCGCGGTGTCCGCGATGTTGTTCCTGGAAAATGCTGCGCCGGAAGAAGCGGCGCAAATAGCGCTGGGCCTGAGCCTGCGCGATTATAGCTTCGATAAATATAAATCAAAGTCGAAAGATAAATCCGGCAAACCGTCTCCGTTCGCAAAACTGGAAATCGTGACCGATGGGGCCACGCAGGCCGCCAAACTGTTCGAATCCACCCGTTTTGCCGCCGAAGGCGTGCATCTGGCCCGCAACCTGGTCAATGAACCGCCGAACGAACTCTACCCCGAAAGCTTCGCCAAAATCGTGCAGCAGGAACTGAAACCCCTGGGCGTTGAAGTCGGGATTCTGGACGAGAAAAAAATGCAGAAACTCGGCTTCGGCGCGCATCTGGCCGTCGGCATGGGTTCGGCCCGCCCGCCGCGTGTGGTCGTGATGCGCTGGAACGGCGCAAAGCGTAAATCAAAACCCGTTGCGCTGGTTGGCAAGGGCGTGACCTTCGACACGGGCGGCATTTCGATCAAGCCCGCCGCAGGCCTCGATGAAATGAAAATGGATATGGGCGGCGCCGCTGCTGTCGTCGGCGCGATCAAGACATTGGCGCGGCGCAAGGCGAAGGCGCATGTGATCGGTGTGATCGGCCTTGCGGAAAACATGCCGTCCGACCGCGCCTACCGCCCGGGGGATATCGTCAAATCCCTGTCCGGTAAAACGATTGAAGTTTTGAATACCGATGCCGAAGGCCGTCTCGTGCTTTGCGATGCGCTGACCTATGTGCAGGACACATACGATCCTGCCCTTATCATCGATCTGGCCACGCTGACCGGCGCGATCATGGTGGCCCTGGGGCATGAGTATTGCGGTACCTTCGCCAATAAGGACGAAGTCTGGAGCCAGCTGGAGTCCGCCAGCCGCGCCACGGGCGAAAAACTCTGGCGCATGCCGTTGGACGAAGCCTTCCGCAAGGAAATGGAAAGCGGCATCGCCGATTTGAAAAACCTCGGTAGCCTGGGCCGCTACGGCGGCGCCTGCAGTGCCGCAGGCTTTCTGGAGCATTTTGTCGACAAAGGCCGTGCCTGGGTGCATATGGACATTGCTGGTACCGCCTGGGTCAATGCCGATAAGCCCTTAGGCCCGAAACATGCCACCGGCTTCGGGGTCCGCGTTCTCGACCGGCTAATTGCAGATTATTACGAGGACTGACCTCTAAATTTGACTCATTTCCCCGTTGTTGTTACCAGTTTGCCCTATAACAATGATGATCAGGGGAGCGTTTCATGAAAGTCAATTTTACAAATACAGCACCGTCACAGGCAGGCCACATAAATGGGTATGGTGTACGCCTTCTCGAACGGCTGATCTCCAATCATTTTGAAGCAAAACAGACTTTGGTTGCTGCGCCAAAGCAAACATTGGCGCCATAACTATATGGGTGACAATCCTTCAGATAAAACCCTGGCCGAAGTCGCAAAGCGCTATCGCGTGACGGTTTCGGAGTATCTGGAGAGGCAAATCAATGGCGATGAATCTGGCCCGCTGGCCAGACAATATAAGCCGGACATACGGGAATTGGACGGTCATCCGGCAGAGCAAAACGACCCCATTGGCGATGAAGCGCATAGCCCTGTTCCCGGCATCGTCCACCGTTATGAGAACCGTGTGCTGCTTAAGCCGCTCGAGCTGTGTGCCGTATATTGCCGCTTTTGTTTTCGCCGTGCCAGTGTCGGGCAGCCAGATCATGGGATTTTAAATGCTGAAAAACTGGATGCTGCGTTGGATTACATACGCAATACGAAAACCGTATGTGAGGTGATTTTGACGGGCGGCGATCCGCTGGTCCTGTCGCCGCGCAGGCTTCAGCCTATCCTTGAAGCACTGGATGATATTGATCATGTCGAAATCTTGCGCATTCATACTAGACTGCCGATTGTCGACCCTGAACGCATTAATGATGAATTGCGTACGGTTTTGTCATCGGTACGCAAGCCGCTTTATGTTGTTATTCATGTCAATCATGCAGACGAACTGACAGAAAACGCCGCACTGGCATTCAGCCAGTTGCGCCAGGCAGGATGCGCGCTTTTATCACAAAGCGTACTTCTTAAAGGCATAAACAATTCTGTCGAGGCCTTGGCCAGCTTATTTAAAGACTTGCTCCGGCTAAGGATCAAACCTTACTATCTTCACCATCCAGACCTTGCCCCAGGCACAAGTCATTTCCGGCTGGAACCGGAGGAGGGGCAAAGATTAATGGAGGCTGTACGTGCGCGTGTATCCGGCCTTGCGATGCCGCTTTATGTGCTGGATATACCGGGCGGGTTTGGCAAGGTGCCGATCCAGAACAGCCAGCTGGAAAAGTCAGGCGATGGTGTTTATCATGTCCGCGACCAGAAAGGCCGTATCCATTCTTATGATCCGGGCATGCCATGACAGAAATCCGTTTTTATCATTTGCAGACCAAAACATTGGAGCAGGCTTTGCCCGAATTGCTTGCCAAAGGTGTGAGCACGGGTCGCCGTATTGTTGTGCGCCTGTCCGATAAAAATGCGACTGAGTCTTTAAACGATCTGCTTTGGGTTTATAAGCAGGACAGCTTCCTGCCTCATGGCAGCGCTAAAGACGGCCATGCCGACCTTCAACCTGTCTGGCTCACCCCTGATAATGACAATCCCAACGGGGCCGATATGCTTGTGCTGACAAAGGATTGTCAGCAAGACGAAATCGGAGCGTACGCCTTATGCTGTGACATATTTGACGGGAATGATGAGCAAGCTGTGACAGCGGCCCGTCAACGCTGGAAACATTTTCAAGATCAGGGACATAGCCTGACGTACTGGCAGCAGACGGATAAAGGCTGGGAGAAAAAATCCGGTTAGCCTATCCATAAGACATCTCTTTGAATCTTGCCAAAAAAGCCTAAAAATCATAGATTATGCAGGCTATGAACCGCAAACCCCGCCTAAAATCCGTTCCCAAGGGCCTTGTCGCCCGGCACTTGTCCAAAAGCTACAGGCAGCGTCCGGTCCTGAGGGATGTCAGCGTGTCGATCGACCGCGGCGAAGCGGTGGCCTTGTTAGGGCCGAACGGGGCGGGTAAAACCACATGTTTCTCCATCATGACCGGCTTGCTCCGCACAGATGGCGGGACCATCCAGATTGACGGGCAGGACGTCACGGCATTGCCCATGTATCGCCGGGCGCGGCTCGGGATTGGCTATCTGCCTCAGGAATCATCGATTTTCCGCGGCCTGAATGTGGAAGACAATATCCGGTCCGTTCTTCAGGGGCAGGGGCTGAACCGGGAAGACCAGGAAGCCCTGCTGGAAGACCTTTTGGCTGAATTTTCCATCGGGCATTTGCGCCGCGCCGCTGCGCTGGCCCTTTCGGGCGGGGAGCGCCGCCGGGTGGAAATCGCCAGGGCTTTGGCCTCCCGCCCACATTTTATCCTGTTGGACGAGCCGCTGGCCGGGATAGACCCGATTGCGGTCAAAGAGATCCGTACGCTGATTTCTTATTTAAAAACCAAAGGGATAGGCGTACTGATCACCGATCATAACGTCCGGGATACTCTTGAAATCGTCGACCGTGCCTATATTCTGCATGACGGCAAAGTACTGATGCAGGGAACCCCGAAAGACATCGTCGCCCATCACGATGTCCGCAAGGTTTATCTGGGTGAAGGGTTCTCGCTTTAAATTTGCATAAATTTATTTTTTATAATATTACATTTCCCATTAAGGGAGATACCAATGAGTCTTAAGAAGATATGGAATGAGGTTGCAGACGCCTTCTTATTTTTGCGTGGCAAAAAAAGCCAGGAAGAATTTTGGTGTGAGCGGCTTTTGGCTGTGGAATGTCTTGAATATGCACAGGACTGGCGCGGGCCTGAAGGCAACCGTATATTTGATTTTCTCAAAACTCTTATCAGTCATGGCGGCGCCAAACGCGACTTGGCTGTTCGTACGCTTCAGAAAAAGGGCGTGGCCCTTATGATTACAAATGATCAACGCTTTAAAGGGCGTCCTCTCTTTGATTTGATATCATCTCTGACAGACCTGGAACAGACTTCAATTCTGTCTGCGCCGGAAGTTGTACGTACGTTGGCTTCAACTACTATTGGCGATAAAAATATTTCCAGGGAGGATATTTTAGGTAATATCATCCGATTGTCGCCTGACCAGCAAACGCAAATTCTTTCCACGCCTGATATATTATTCAGTTTTCCATTAAATCTGGCTGTTTTAGACGCTATAGATTGTCTTTCAGACGACCAAAAAGCGACGGTTCTAGCCGCGCCGGGAGGTATCAGGGGTTTGACTTCATCATATAAGACCGATCCTGCATTCGTAAAAAGAGTTCAAAACCTTGTTATGTCGCTTCCTCACGACCATAAAATTCACGTTTTAAAATCAGCCGAAACAATGTGCTTAATTCATAATACTGATTATGCTTCTGAATTTATTGAAATGATGGAAGCGTGTCGGGATGAAGAGCGAGCGGCACTATTGTCTACACCATACGTTATTCCTGGCTTGGCGCACATGTATGGCAAAAGAATCTTTAAATTGATGGCGTCAATGAATCAAGATCAGCAGGCGGAGATTTTAAGTAAATCCGAACATGC
>JBGAQU010000131.1:0-2258 GCA_044220535.1 Alphaproteobacteria bacterium
GGATCGGATTTTAACTCATCCCAACGTATTAGTGAAATATTATGCCCGAACATTTCGCTGACTGTATCCAGATGCTTCCGGATCCAGCGGTCACCGCCTGCTTTGGCAATCTCCAAAGCCTCTCCCCATAAGGAAGAATTCACAGCCGCCATATTATGGGCATCCAGAGTATCGCAAAGAACGATCTTGCATCCTTTAAAATAATTGGACGCTTCTTTTGCATAAGAAAAAAATCGTGCTCCATTCATATCGCGGCTCGCGCCGCAAACCGGAATAATGCATTCTGTGCCATACACGGCTGGTAACAGAATTTTTGGATTCATTTCCTCTCCAATGCTCAATAAACAACGTTGGCCGTAGTTTTGGTCGGCCTTACAGAAGCATTCCATACATACTCAAATGTTCGCCGCGCTTCATTGGCAATCATGGAATCCTTGATCAGGATGATTTTTAAATCGCCCTTCCAGCTAATCACATGGGCTGTGATGTCAGCAAAAACAACCTTCACATCGCTTTCCACGAAAAGCTCATGGGGCATTATCCTGTATTCATCTAAAGATCCCATCATCCATGAATTATCCGATTGAATCAGCGAGCGCATCTTTACACCAGCCCTGCGAATAGATCTTAATTTTTCTATCACTTCCGCAGACGATCGCGTTTCATCGCTGGCGCTAAACAAAACTTCACTTTTTATAGGGGCAAGAATTCTGAACATATCATCAAGCAGACGCAGATAAGCATCCTTGCCTTCGTAAACACGCACCAGATCCTGTTTAAGCCTGACACCGCCTTCAATAAATTCGATGCCGTTTTCCTCAAACGCTTCACGGATCGCGGTCTGCGTCTGCATGGTCGGCGTATGTTTGCCTGCCTCGATATTGCCAATGGATGGGGTGGCCATGCCCACCATCTTGGCAAGATCGGCCTGGCTCCAGTTTTTCAACGCGCGCGCGGCGCGGATTTGATCGGCGGTCAGTATCACGTGTCTATAATCATATAAAAGGAAGCTCAACTACTATATTTACGCTATATTTTCTAACGTGTAAAGCAATTAAATATGAAAATATATATTGACACTATTTTGATAACTGTGCTTTATAACGAAGTACGTTGATTTTTATAGCGTCTGGAGCTCTTCTCCCCCACATGACCCGGGCGCGAGGAATCGGCGTACACCACACACATCAAAAGCCTCTCAGGCCTTGCGCCTGGGGGGTTTTTGACGTTTTTAACCCAGCGTCGTCATCCCAAGCAAACTGTAACTCAAAATTTTATACACCAGCTTCGCAGCCAGGAAGTCGCAGGCATGCAGGCCCGGATAGGGCGCCAGCTCCACCACATCCGCCCCGTCAATCTTCGCCTGCCCAGCGACAGCCGAAATCATCTCCATCGTCTCGTTCCAGAACAGTCCGCCCGGCTCCGGCGTGCCCGTGGCCGGAATCATGCTGGAATCAAACCCGTCAATGTCGAAGGTCAGGTAGACCGGCCCCGTACCCGCCGCCCGCGCCACATCGGCCGCAGTCCACTGCGCCCGATCCTTCGCCCAGAAAATGCTGATCCGGTCGCTGTATTTTTCCAGCACCGGAATTTCCTCCGCCGAGATATTCCGTATCCCCACCGACACCAGCCGCACATTCGGGTGGTCCAGGCACCGGCACATCGCCGCCGCGTGGGAATAGCGATGCCCCTGATACCCATCACGCAGATCCGCATGCGCGTCGAACTGCAATATGGTCAGCGTTTCATGGCGCTTTGCAAACGGCCTGATCGCCCCCGGCGTCAGGCTATGCTCCCCGCCCAGCGTCATCGGAAACTTGCCCGCCTGTAAAACTTCCTCCACCAGCCCTTCCAGCTGGTCCAGCGCGCCTTCCGTCGTCTTGGCGATTTTCGGCTCCTTCATCGTCACCACGCCGTAATCGCGGTAACATTCCTTCCAGAACACCTCGTCGAAATGCTCCAGCTCCGGCGATGCATCGATGATCGCCTGCGGCCCCTTGGCCGTCCCGCCGCTATAACTCACCGTCCGCTCCAGCCCAAATGGGATGATCACGGCCTTCGCCTGCTCCGGCGTAACGGCATCCTTCGGCGAAAGCCCCAGAAAAGCCTCTTCCGGTTTCATGAATGTCATAGCCATCGATTATTCCTCTCATCCAATTCTGACCTAAATTCCCACAAATAAACCGACCTGTCATCCTCCGGCTTGACCGGAGGACCCATACACTGGCCCGGCATCACATAGATCCTCCGGTCAAGCC
>JBGAQU010000051.1:0-21579 GCA_044220535.1 Alphaproteobacteria bacterium
TTTTATAATCATGAGGTGATAGAATGTCCCCCAGACGCCCACCCCGGACGCGCACTTAATGACCTAAGCCCGCAACAAGGGAACTCAAGACGTCTCCGTGACGCCCGATTACTCGGAGGCTTCCAAGTTTGGCGATATCTGGCTTAATCCCCGCCAAGGCACCGATGCGGCACTCGGCATGGCAATGGGCCATGTCATTCTCAAGGAGTATCATCTGGAGAATCCGTCCGATTATTTTGATGATTACTGCCGTTCCTACTCTGATATGCCGTTCCTGGTCAAGCTAGAGCAACGCGACGGGCGCTTTGTTCCTGGCCGCATGGTACGCGCCTCGGATTTTGCAGGAAATCTGAACGAAGCAAACAATCCTGAATGGAAAACCGTCTGTTTTGATGAGGAAAGCGGTGATATCACCGTGCCGACTGGCTCCATCGGTTTCCGTTGGGGCGAGGAAGGCAAATGGAACATCGTTCCCGCAGATTCACAAACAGGCAAGAGCATCCGACCGCGTAAAACGCTTCTGGGCGCGCATGAAGACATCGTGAAGGTCGCCTTCCCCTATTTCGGCGGCCAGCCACATGAACATGGATATTTCCAGCCCAATGAGCGCGATGATATTCTGGAACGCAATATTCCTGTCCGCATCCTTGAGCTGAACGGCGAAAAAACACCGGTTGCCTGCGTTTTTGACCTGCTTTGCGCGCAATACGGCATCGCGCGGCCGGAGCTTGGCGGCGATCATGTCGCCGGAAGCTATGAGGATGATATCCCCTATACACCGAAATGGCAGGAGAACATCACCGGCGTTCCGGCAGAACAGGTTATTCAGGTCGCTCGCGCCTTCGCGCAGAACGCGCACATTACCAAAGGCAAGTCGATGATCATCATCGGCGCGGCTATGAACCACTGGTATCACATGGACATGAACTACCGCGCCTGCATCAATATGCTGGTATTTTGCGGTTGCATCGGGCAATCCGGCGGCGGCTGGTCGCATTATGTGGGGCAGGAAAAGCTGCGGCCGCAAACAGGATGGGCGCCGCTGGCTTTTGCGCTCGACTGGAGCCGCCCGCCGCGCCAGCAGAATTCAACATCTTTCTTTTATGCTCATACCGATCAATGGCGCTATGAAACGCTGCAACTGGACGAAATCCTGTCCCCGCTGGCGGATAAAGGCAAATGGGCGGGAACGCTGATAGACTGCAATATCCGTTCCGAACGCATGGGCTGGCTGCCTTCCGCGCCGCAGTTGGAGGAAAACCCGATTGACCTTGTCGCAAAAGCCGAAAGCGAAGGCCGCGATCCTGTTGATTATGTCGTTGACCGCCTGAGCAGCGGCGACCTGCGTATGTCCTGCGAAGATCCGGACAATCCGGTGAACTGGCCGCGCAATATGTTCGTCTGGCGCTCCAACATCTTGGGATCCAGCGGCAAGGGCCATGAATATTTCCTGAAACATTTCCTCGGCACGCAGCATGGGGTGCAGGGAAAGGATCTGGGTAGCGAAGGCAAGGGGCGTTCGAGCGAAGTCGTCTGGCATGACCAGGCACCGGAAGGAAAGCTTGACCTTGTGGTGACTCTGGATTTCCGCATGTCAACAACCTGCGTCTATTCCGATATCGTCTTGCCGACGGCAAGCTGGTATGAAAAGAACGATCTGAATACCTCGGACATGCATCCCTTCATCCACCCGCTGTCCAAGGCGATCGACCCCGTCTGGCAAAGCAAGTCGGATTGGGAGATTTATAAGGGGTTTGCCAAAAAATTCTCCGAATTATGCGTCGGGCATCTGGGCGTTGAAAAGGAAATCGTACTGAACCCGATCCAGCACGATACAGCAGGTGAGCTTTCTCAGCCTGACGTCAAGGAATGGCGAAAGGGTGAATGTCCCCTGATCCCCGGAAAAACGGCGCCAGCTATGAAGGTGATCGAACGGGACTATCCCGCCACGTTCGAACGGTTCACGACCCTCGGCCCCCTGATGGAAAAACTGGGCAATGGCGGCAAGGGCATCGGCTGGAATACGGAGCATGAGATTGAATTCCTGAAAAAACTTAATGGGGAAAAAGGCGGCCGGGTTAAAATCGATACAGATATTGACGCTTGCGAAACCGTCCTGTCCCTGGCCCCTGAAACGAACGGCGAAGTTGCTGTGAAAGCATGGGCAGCCCTGGGCAAAATTACCGGACGCGATCATACGCACCTCGCCCTGCCAAAGGAGGAAGAAAAAATCCGTTTCCGCGATATTCAGGCGCAGCCGCGCAAGATTATCAGCTCCCCCACCTGGAGTGGCATTGAGTCGGAGCATGTCTGTTATAACGCCGGCTATACCAACGTGCATGAATTCATCCCCTGGCGCACCCTCACCGGCCGACAGCAGCTCTATCAGGATCATCCCTGGATGATAGATTTCGGTGAGGCTCTGGTGTCCTATCGCCCGCCGATCAATACGCGAACGGTAGAAAACATGCTGGACAAGCATGGCAAGGAGTCGCCAACCATCCTGCTCAACTTCATTACGCCACACCAGAAATGGGGCATTCACTCCACCTATACGGACAATTTGCATATGCTGACCCTGTCCCGCGGCGGGCCGATTGTCTGGGTAAGCGAGGTCGATGCGCGGAAGATTGATGTAAAGGATAATGACTGGCTGGAAGTATTCAACGCCAACGGCGCGATTGTCGCGCGCGCCGTCGTTTCGCAGCGCGTCAATGAAGGCATGATGTTGATGTATCACGCACAAGAAAAGTTGGTGCATACGCCCGGCAGCAAAATCACCAATGCGCGCGGTGGCATTCATAATTCCGTCACGCGGGCTACCGTTAAGCCGACGCACATGATTGGCGGTTATGCACAGTTGGCCTATGGCTTTAATTATTACGGCACGGTCGGCTCCAACCGCGATGAATTCGTCATTGTCCGCCGTATGGACAAAGTGGACTGGATGGACGAGCCGGCGAAAATGGAGGCAGCAGAGTAATGAAAGTACGCGCACAAATAGCGATGGTTCTCAACCTTGATAAGTGTATCGGGTGCCATACCTGCTCTGTGACCTGCAAGAACGTCTGGACGTCGCGGGAGGGCGTTGAATATGCTTGGTTCAACAACGTCGAAACCAAGCCCGGCATAGGCTATCCCAAGGAATGGGAAAACCAGAAGAAATGGAAGGGCGGCTGGAAACGCAAGGCCAACGGCAAGATCGAGCCGAACCAGGGCAGCCGTTGGCGTATCCTCGCCAATATCTTTGGCAATCCCAACCTGCCGGAGATTGACGACTACTACGAACCTTTCACTTTCGATTACGACCACCTACAAAAAGCGCCGGAAATGAAAACCATGCCGACGGCACGCCCGCGCTCTCTTGTTACAGGTGAGCGCATGGAGAAAGTGCAATGGGGGCCGAACTGGGAGGAAATCCTCGGCACGGAATTCGAGCATCGCAAGAAGGATTATAACTTTAAGGATATCGAGAAGGAAATGTACGGGGAGTTTGAAAATACATTCATGATGTATCTTCCCCGCCTGTGCGAGCATTGCATCAATCCGACCTGCGTGGCGTCATGTCCGTCCGGATCCATCTACAAGCGCGAGGAAGACGGCATTGTTCTGGTCGATCAGGATAAATGCCGCGGCTGGCGTATGTGCATTTCCGGCTGTCCGTACAAGAAAATCTATTATAACTGGAAAACCGGCAAGGCAGAAAAATGTACTTTCTGCTATCCGCGTATCGAAAACGGCGATCCGACCGTTTGTTCTGAAACCTGTGTAGGCCGCATCCGTTATCTGGGCGTCATTTTGTATGATGCCGACCGGATAGAGGAAGCCGCCAGCGTTGAAAATGACGAGGATTTGTATGAAGCGCAGCTTGATATCTTCCTGAATCCGCATGATCCGGAAGTTATCGCGCAGGCGAGAAAAGATGGCATCCCGGACAACTGGATCGAGGGAGCGCAAAAATCGCCCGTCTATAAAATGGCCATTGATTGGAAAGTGGCTTTCCCCCTGCACCCGGAATACCGCACTTTGCCGATGGTTTGGTATATACCGCCCCTTTCCCCGGTGCAGTCAGCGGCCGCCCAAGGCAAAATCCCCACGCGTCCTGATGGCATCATGCCCGATCTGGACGATATGCGGATCCCGGTCAAATATCTGGCCAATATGCTTACCGGCGGTAAGGAAGCCCCTATTCGCCTGGGCCTCAAACGCATGATGGCCATGCGGCATTATATGCGGAGCAAGATGTTCGAGGGGCGGCCGGATACGGGATTGCTTGAGGAAACCGGCCTTACCCAGGATTTGGTAGAGGATATGTACAAAATCATGGCGATCGCAAACTATGAAGATCGCTATGTCATCCCGACCGGGCATCGTGAGGAAACGCTTGACGCTTTCGGAGAAAGTGGCGGGTGTGGCTTTTCCTTCGGGAATGGTTGCTCTTCACATAGCAATAGCGCCTATGACCTGTTTGAAAGCCCGAAACAGACACGTGGGCAATCTGGAAGCACGAAAAGCAATCGCGTCAATACGATTTTTGAGCGCGATCACTATGAGAAGATATCCGTTATCAAAAGCGGTTGCAGTAGCGGAGGTTGCGGCAGCGGCGGGTGCGGTAGCGGTAGCACTGGCGGGGGATGTGGGTAGCATAAAGGAGAAATACCATGAGAATTCGTAATTTGCTCGGACTGGGCGATGGGAAAAAGGATGTTGAGAAAAGCGCCGGCGCTGTAAAAAAAGAGTTTCCGCAGCCCAGGCAAGAGAAAATCCCGGCAGCCGTACAGGATTTATGCTGTGGGTCTTGCGGCGGCCACGGCCATAATGACAAAAAAGGATCAAACGGATGAGAACGCTCAAGATTCTCGGATTTTTTCTGACCTATCCCGAACAGGATCATATTCTGGCTGTTGAGGAATGCGTGAACATCCTGAAAGCCGAAAAATGGCTGTCCGCCAGTCGGCTTGAAAGACTTATTCAGGCGCTTGAAAATTTTAAGGGAAAAAACCTTCTTGATCTTCAGGAAGATTATGTCGCGTTGTTCGACCGGACGCCTTCTCTTTCGCTCCATCTTTTTGAGCACATCCATGGCGATTCACGGGATCGCGGCCAGGCATTGGCGGATCTGTTGAAGGTTTATGAAGAAGCCGGGCTTTATATCGACGCGGAGGAAATGCCGGATTATCTCCCCCTCTTCGCGGAATATGCCGCGACGCTTCCGCACCAGGAAGCGTCCGAAACAATGGGCAGCGTCGTCAATATCATGTCTTCCCTGGCTGAGCGGCTCCGGAACAGGGATTCGTTCTATGCTGACATTCTTGATGCTCTTAGCGAAACGGCCGCCCGCTCGCCGGATCCGAAGGCTATTGAGGACTATTTGAAAAAATCCTCCGGCGCGGCTCTTAGTCTTGATGAAACAGACAAGGAATGGGAAGAGCAATTTGCATTCGACAATACGGCACAGACGACAGGCCAGGATGCAGGCTGTCCAAAAGCAGAGGAAATGCTGGCGCGGATGGCTGGATACACGCAAGGAGAGAGGGCATAATCATGAACGGCTTTCTGGATTTTTTCCTTTTTCAGATTTTTCCCTATATTGCGATCGCCGCATTCCTTCTGGGCTGCATACTTCGTTTTGACCGTGACCCTTATTCATGGCGCACCAAATCCAGCCAGCTTTTGCGGCGGAAGCAGTTGATTATAGGCAGCGTCCTTTTCCATCTGGGGATTCTTGTGATTCTCGCGGGCCATTTTGTCGGGCTGCTCACTCCTATACAGATTTTTGACGCCCTGGGCATTTCACACAGCGCCAAGCAAATTCTGGCCATGACCGCCGGCGGCATTGCGGGATTGTTCTGTCTTGTCGGGCTGTGCCTTCTACTGCACCGGCGCCTGTTTGACGCGAGAATTCGTAAGAACAGCTCCTTTGCGGATATTGCTGTTCTGGTTCTCCTGCTGGCTCAGCTTCTTTTAGGGCTTTTGACGATCCCGGCATCCATGCATCATCTGGACGGCCATGAAATGATGAAATTCATGAGCTGGGCGCAGCATATCGTGACCTTCCGCGGTGGGGCGCATGAATTTGTTACCGATGTTGCCCTAATCTTCAAATTGCATATCACTTTGGGGTTATTCTTGCTGCTAATCTTTCCGTTTACCCGTCTGGTACATGCCTTGAGCGCCCCCGTGGGGTATGTCCTTCGTCCCTACCAAATTGTCCGCAAACGGGCGATGTAATCATTATGAAAACGCTTGCACCCGGCATTGAAGTCAATGGCATTAAAATTTCCATCGAGGAAATTAATGCTGAAGTCCAATACCACCCTGCGGAAAGCCTTTTCTCGGCCAAATACGAGGCTATGAGGGCGCTTGTCATCAAAGAGGTATTGATTCAAAGGGCAGCGGAACTAGGCCTCTGTCAGCGGGACGAGGCCGTGAAGAACCCGGATCCGATCATTGATGATCTGTTGGCCAAGGAGATCAGCGTTCCGGAGGCGGATCAGGAAACCTGCAAAAGATACTATGAAAATAATAAGGAGAAGTTTTTTACTTCTCCGCTTTTTGAGGTATCGCATATCCTTTATATGGCCCCCCCGGATGATCAGAAGGCGCGCTCTAGCGCGCTCATGCGCGCGCAGGCCGCTCTTGCCAAGGTGAAATCCTCTCCGGACTTGTTTGAAGCCATCGCAAGGGAGGAATCTGCCTGTTCCTCCGCGAAAGATGGCGGCAGGCTGGGACAGATCAGCCGCGGGCAGACCATGCCCGGTTTTGAAACGGCTCTCTTCCAGATGCAGGAAGGGGATGTTAGCTCCGAACCTGTTTCCACAGAGGTAGGCTATCATATCATCAAGGTGCATAAGCGCGTTGAAGGTAAACAATTACCGTTTGAAAATGCCAAAGACTGGATCGCGAACGATCTTCGTGAAAAGAGCTGGAATCGTGCTTTTAATCAGTACATCCAGATTTTGGTTGGACGTTGCCAGATTAGCGGCTTTCGTCTGGAGGGCGCACAGAACCCCTTGGTGCAGTAGCCGTAATTGCAAGGCTCTTGATCTGCATCAAGGCCTTCGAGCAACTTCCGGTTATTGTTTTAACTATGATATCCGAGCAAGCAATAAAGTTGATTCAAAAATATGGCGGTGCCGTTCCAAGATACACCAGCTATCCTACGGCCGTGCAGTTTCATAACGGATTCACGGATAAAAATGTTCAGTCCTGCCTGGAAGTCCTGAATAACAAAGAGCCGGTTTCCCTTTACATTCATATCCCCTTTTGCCACAGCCTTTGCCACTATTGCGGCTGCCATACGAAGATTGTCAACCATACAAAGGTTATATCATCCTATATCGATACACTCTGCCGTGAAATCAGGCTTGCGGCTTCTTACATGCCGGGAGAAGTAATAATCTCCCGTGTTCATTTCGGTGGTGGCTCGCCAAATTATGCGCCGATCGCGGATATCAGGAAGATCCTTGATACGATACATACGGCCTTTCCCGCCTGCGCCGATATGAAGATCGATATGGAGTGTGACCCGCGGCTTTTAAGCGCTGCAAAAATCGAAGAATTATCACACCTTGGTATCCGTCGCGTTAGCCTGGGCATTCAGGATTTTGACGGGAAGGTACAAAAGGCGGTCAATCGCATTCAGACGTTAGAGCATATTCACCGGCAAGTGGAATCCCTGCGGCAGAACGGTATTCATGAGATCAATTTTGATTTGATTGTTGGATTGCCGGAACAAACGCGTGAAACTGTACAAAAGACCGCACTGGAAACAATAAAGCTCAGGCCGTCACGCATTGCCGTGTTTGGCTACGCCCATGTGCCATGGATGAAAAAGCATCAGAAGCTTCTTGAAAAATTCCGCTTTCCTACTCCGGACGAGCGTTTCCTTATGCAGGAAGATATCAGGGACATCTTGTGCCAGGCCGGATATAATCCTATCGGCATAGATCATTATGCTTTGCCGGAGGATAGGCTTTCCAAGGCACAGGAGGCCGGCACGATGCAGCGTAACTTCCAGGGATATACGGACGATCCCGCCACGGTTATTCTGGGGTTCGGTCTGTCGGCGATCAGCCAGTTTAAAAATGCCTATACGCAAAACATGCTTGATGCCCCTCTTTACCGAAAATCCGTTGAATCCGGGCGATTGCCTGTAGGAAAAGGGTATGCGCTTAGCGAAGACGATATTGTAGCCAGAAAAGCGATCATGCAGATTATGTGCCGTTTTCATCTGGATATGCAGGAATACCCTGCCCTGCCGAGAGCATCAGACCATCTGGCATCGCTGGAGCGGGACGGGCTTATTACCCGCCAAGGCGAGGACATGATCAGGATAACGGATATGGGAAGGCCTTTCACGCGGGTTATAGCATCGTGCTTTGATTCCTATTTTCAAGACAGCAGCTATAAAAAAGAGGGTCGCCATGCCAAAGCCATCTAACTCAATTTTCACCGCTCCTTTTTGGGGTCGCGGTTTCCGGCCGTTTTTCTTCCTTGGTTCTCTTTTCAGCATCCTCAGCATCGGCGTATGGGGCGCTTTCTATGCAGGTATCGGCATCATGCCGCCGGCCTTTCTTGTGGATCCGGTATCATGGCACGCGCATGAAATGATCTATGGATTCAGTATGGCGATTGTCGCCGGTTTTCTGCTGACAGCCGTTGCCAACTGGACAGGCGGCGCGCCGGCGCGCCAGATCCATCTGGCCGGGCTTTGTGCCTTGTGGATCATCGGGCGGGTTGTCATGGGAGTCGATCTTGGCTTGCCGGCATGGTGCATTATCGCTCTTGAATCCTTGTTCGTTCCGGCATTGGCGATTTCTTTGGCCATTCCTCTTTTACGAAGCTGGAATAAACGGAATTTTGTTTTCCTGACCCTTCTATCTGTTCTTTTTGCTTGTGATTTGTGGTTCCTGATAAGCGGGAATTTATCCGCTTTGTATGTTGCCCTGATGATGATTCTGATTATGGTTTCTCTGATAGGAGGAAGGATTATCCCGGCCTTCACGGTGGCTGCGCTGCGCCGGAGAGGGATCCAGGCATTTCAGACTGACCAGAGGAAAATGGATGTGGCTGCGTTGGCTTCCCTAGTGGCCGTAACCCTGTGCCTTGTTTTTGCCAAAGAAACCGTCATTCTTGGTTTAGTGGCTGCGTTTTCCTGTGTAGTCCATGGATTGCGTATGCGGCATTACCATACCGTCAAAGCGTTAGAAGATCCTTTGCTATGGATTCTTCATGCCGGCTATGGCTGGCTGGTAATCGGTCTGGGGCTGCTTGCGTTAACGGGCTTTGGCTTGTTCGACACGAAAGCCGTCATTCATGCGCTTACGACCGGCTGCATTGGTTCCATGATCCTAGGGATGATATGCAGGGTGACTCTTGGTCATACAGGGCGTGACTTGAAAGTGGGCGGACTGATAACCCTGTCTTTCTATGCTATTCAGGTTGCGGCGATCATGCGTGTTTTTGGCCCGATGTTTGCGCCAGAGCATACAATGGAATGGATTATCTATTCAGCCCTTATATGGACGCTTTGTTTTGCCGCGTATCTTGTGGCTTACAGCGGGATGCTTTTCAGCCCGCGCCCGGACGGACAGGAAGCATAGAGTTTATACTAGCAAGGTATTTCCTGTGGCGACAAGTCGCAGAACTCCGCAAGCCGGGCTATGTCCGTAATCATTATGTATCGCCCTTTAAGCGTCAGGCCGTATGGCTCGAGCTTGGCCAAGGCGCGTGAAAATGTTTCCGGCTTGATGTTCAGGCGTGTGGAGATAACGGATTTATCGTAGGGCAGATCGACCAGCCAGCCATCCTCTCCCTTCTTTTCCTTCCGGCAAAAACGGATAAGGAAGGCGCCGATGCGCTGCGGCGCGGTGCGCGTTGTCACCTGTTCCAATTGTTGCACTAGATAATGCTGGCGCGCGGCTATGGCACCCAGCATCCGCAAGGCGAAGCGGCTGTCTTCTTCAATTTTCTGCACAAAGAAGCTTCTGGGAATTTCGACAACGGTTACATCCTCGATCGCCTGTGCGTTGACCGGGTATGTTCTGCTATCGTTGAAAACGGCGGCTTCCGCAAAGGCTTCTCCGGGGCCGAAAACATGTATGATGACCTCATCCCCATCCCTTGCCGGGCGATAAAGTTTTACCCATCCCTGCAGGATCACAAAAAAGGCGTCAGCCTGATCGCCCATTGCGAATAAATCACGGCCTTTGGTGTAGGTTTTTTGATGGCATTGTTTGGCAAGTTGCTCCAAAGTGTCGATATCGACGCTCTGAAATAAGGACGTTTTTTTTATTGTTTGTGTCAAACTCATCGTGGATCTTTCGTACTTTGATTGTCCTTATAGCGGTGGCCTAGGATCAATACCAAAAAACGACAGATGCAGTGCATAGAATGCCGCATAAAGGCACAATCCCGTAATTATACCTATAATATCCTGTTTTGTCAGGCGAAATTGTCCCGTTCTTAACGCGCGGGAACAGAAAAGGATGGCGTGTGTGTTCCCTGCCATGCTCTGCCATTTCGTGTTGCCAAGTTCGCGCTTTCTTTTGCGGTCAATGAGGGGAATTCCGGCCAGAGAGAAAACAAGAAAAATAAAAAACATAAGAGCCAGAGGAAATTCACCGTTTACGATAAGGTGTGATGACAACCATAGGAAAAAGCCCCATAAGAGGGGGTGGCGGGTTATCGCTACAATCAGTCCCGGTTTTTCAGGATTAAACCCCTGCTCTTTCGGCGCAATGGACAAAGGATTGGAAACGATAAATCCCGATATCAGAAGTATGAAGGCAAAAGGCATCATGACACTGGGGAACCAATACAGGGTGTGATCCCAAGGCCAGAGTTGCATCCTGGGTGCTGTTCTGGCGGCATCGATCAGCCACCAGAGTAAAGCAATGCTGAGTACGGAATAGGAAATCAGATATTTTCGCATCCCGATCCGGGATACCAGCCAAGGCTTGATTTTTGTCCGGGAAACAAGCATATGCGAGCCGAGAAAAACCACAAGTGACACCCAAAAATTCAACATTTTCAATTCCTTCCCGGCTTGATTCAGATCAAGTCATCTTCTTTTCCCTTCCATCATACTGGAACGAACAAGATTTGCCATGCGCGGAAAGGGTATGGCAGCTCCGAGCTTCCCGGGCCTAAGTTCTGTGCTTTGCAGGATATGGACGAGAAGCCGGGGTCGTGGTGGAAACGCCCCGGCCTCCCGCATTTGGAAAGGAGAACAGATATGAAAGACACGCCGCAGATTGCGGATAATTTTGGCAGGCGCTTTCCTTATTTGCGCCTGTCGGTTACTGATGTTTGTAATTTTCGATGCTCTTATTGCCTGCCGGATGGTTATAAGAAAACAGGTTGTGAGAGCTATCTTTCGCCTGCCGAAATCTTACGGCTTGCGGCCGCTTTCTCACATCTTGGCGTCTGGAAGATAAGGCTGACGGGGGGGGAACCAACCGTCCGTCCTGATTTTCTTGAGATCGCGAAGGGTATTTCAAATCTCCCCGGTATTCAAAAGCTGGCTTTTACAACGAATGGATACAAGCTTCCCGAACGGGCAAGGGATTATTTCGATGCAGGCCTGCGCGCTATCAATATCAGCATAGATTCTCTCAAGCCGCGACAATTCGAAGACATTACGGGCCATAACAGGCTAGAAGAAATTCTGGAAGGAATGCAGGAATGTTTCCGTATCGGTTTCCAGACCGTCAAGATCAATACAGTGCTTCTCAAGGGCATGAATGATCTGGAGATTGATGATTTTATAGATTTTGTAGCGGATAAGCCGGTTTCTCTCCGCTTTATCGAATTGATGCGGACGGGAGAGAACGGAAATTATTTCGCCGCGCATCACTTGCCCGGCACCCATGTAACAGAGCGCCTTCTTGAAAAAGGCTGGTATCTGAAGCCGCGCACGGAAGGCGCAGGCCCCGCCCTTGAATTCGGACATGATAAGAGTGTGGGAACGATCGGCTTGATCGCTCCCTATTCGAAGGATTTTTGCAAGACGTGCAATCGTCTGCGCGTTTCCGCAAAGGGAAATCTCCATCTGTGCCTGTTCGGTGAAGGCGGCTATGCACTCAGGCCCTTGCTGCAATCGGACGATCAGCGTGAAGAGCTTCAGGATAAAATCCTGGCTCTTATGAACTTTAAAAAATCAAGCCATTTCCTGCATGAGGGAAATACGGGAAGCACCCCGCATCTGGCATCTATCGGCGGTTAGGAAAGAAGGATAAACGGTATGAAACAGACAAAAGAAATTCTGAACTTTCCAGTCAGCAACGACCCCAACTTTAAAATGATCGATGTGGGCCGGAAGCGGCCGACACGCCGGCGCGCCATAGCCTGCGGGACAATCCGCATGAACAAAGAGGCATTTCAGGCCGTCCGTGACGGCACATTGCCGAAAGGAAATGTTCTGGCTCTGGCGGAAGCGGCGGGCATTACGGGCGCAAAAAAGACGCCGGATTTGATACCCATGTGCCATACCCTGCCCCTGGATCAGGTCACTATTCACTGTGATCTGGATGCCCAGCATCACAGCATCACAGTCTATGCACAGGCTGCCGCCTTTGCAAAAACGGGGGTGGAAATGGAGGCTTTGGCAGGTGTGAATGCCGCGCTTTTGACGATATGGGATCTGACCAAGGGGACGGATCCAAACCTCTCCATAGAAGGGGTCAGGCTTTTGGTTAAGACAGGTGGAAAAAGCGGGATCTGGGTCAATCCGGACGGAATTCCGCAATGGCTGGAAGACCAGCTGCCCGACACTTCGTTCTTGAGGGGGAAAAAGGCCACCATTCTGGTCATGAGCGACCGCGCATCCAAAGGCGAGTATGCCGATCAATCCGGCGCTCTGCTAAAAGACCTGCTCGCCGCCGCCGGCGCCGAAATTGCGGCATACGAGGTTGTTCCCGACCAGGAGGAAGATATTGCACAGGCCATTACGTCCCTTTGTAAATCCGGCCAGCCCGATCTTCTGATTGCTACGGGCGGCACCGGCCCCGGCCCACGCGATGTAACGCCGGAGGTTCTGGAGAAAATCAGCGATAGGATGCTGGAGGGGCTGGGGAACGTCTTGCGGTCGGAAAGCCTGCATTATACAGACACGGCCTGGCTGTCACGCATGACGGCCGGGATGGTCGGGACAACGCTGGTGATCGCTTTCCCCGGTTCCCCCAAAGCCGTGAAGGAGTGTTGGGAAATTTTGTCCCCCTTTCTTGGGGACGCACTGGAGAAGATACAAAAACAAGGATTTTAGGTGCGGACATGAGCATCATTATTCACCATTACGGGGTTTTTCGAAAATTGGGCAGCAGCACGGCTCTCGATGTTCCCTTGCCCGCGACAATTGGCGCGGTCAGGGCGGCGCTGATCGCACAGTTGGGAGATCAGCATAAGCTTTTGGTGGAGGATTCCGCTCTGGCGAATGATACGGACATTCTTCCCGATGAGTACGTCATCGAGGATGAACACGCGTTGTCTATTCTTCCCCCGGTTTGCGGAGGTTGACATGACGATCCACGTCCAGGTGACAACAAAAGAAATCGATATTGATGCGGCCATCGCCAAAGTCAAAAGCGCGGAGCATGGCGCCATTGACCTTTTTATAGGAACCGTGCGGAACCATCATAACGGGAAGGAAGTTACAGGCATTACTTACGATGCCCATGAAAAGTTGGCTGAAAAGGTACTCAGGGAGATTTGCAGGGAAGGCATGGGATTGTGGCCGGATACGCGCTATGCGGTCATGCACTATAAGGGCGAATTACCTGTCGGCGGCACCAGTATTGTTATAGCGGTCAGTTCTCCCCATAGGGCGGAAAGTTTCGAGGCCTGCCGTTATGTGATTGAGGAAATCAAAGTACACGCCCCTGTCTGGAAGCAGGAGCATTATCTGGATGGTAAAAGCGATTGGCTTCCCGGGCATTCATTACGCCATGAGGCGGAATATGCCGGCACCTGTTGCGGCAAGTGTTGCGGAGGGCAACATGCCTGATCTTTCGCAGATCGCCGGCGTGGTGCTTGCAGGCGGCAGATCCAGCCGCATGGGGAAGAACAAAGCCCTTCTTGAATTCAAAGGCCGGCCGCTTGTTCAGCATATGATCGATATACTGCGTGATGCGGGCTTGAAAGACATATTCATTAGCGGTTCGCTTGAAGGATATTCCTGTATCAATGACGAGCAGCTATTCGCAGGCCCCGTGCAAGGCATAAGAAGCGTTTTGCAAAAAAAACCGGATTATAAAGGATACCTTTTTGTTCCTGTTGATATGCCGCTTTTGCCGGTTCGATCCTTGCAACTGCTCTTGGAGCAGGAAAGCGGCGGATACTTTATTGAATGGCCCCTGCCCGCCTACGTGACCCCGCCTTTTGTTTCCTGTCACAGCACGTCTGTCCATGATTTTCTCCAGGCACAGGGCATATACCCGATCGCATTGCCTTCTGAGTTTGAAAATACAATGAAAAATGCCAATACTCCGCAGGAGTGGGAGGAAATAATAAAAGAGCCATGAAAACAAAAATCTCAGAAAATTCGATTACATTTAAAATTACAGAAGATGAAATGCAACGTCTTCTATCGGATCTTTCCTTGGAAACGAAGATTGCGATCGGACAGAGCAATCTCTGTATGGTCATTGATCTTAACGCCCATGATTATTTCGATGACTTTAAGGAAGTCCCGCTCAGGCTTATTCCTGACCGATCAGAGGCATGTATCATGCTCTGTACAACACCGGAAGAAATCCAGAAGCTTGCGGACATGGGAAAAGACCGGAACGGGCTGTCTATGAAGATGGGTGATCTCGATATATGTTTGCAGGTCGATGTTCGGAACGACAGCAGACCCAGAAAAGCTTAATATATGTTCTTTCTTGTCTTGGCCTTTTTCTCCACTGCCCTGCTCTATGCCAGTGTCGGCTTTGGCGGTGGGTCAACTTATAACGCCATCCTTGTCCTGACAGGGACAGATTATCGGGTTGTACCGCTGATATCTCTGCTCTGTAACATTGTTGTGGTAACTGGCGGCGTTTGGCATTTTTCCCGCAAGAAGCATTTGCGAATATCCCGGATTTTTCCGTGGATTCTCTTTTCTATTCCCGCATCGTTTATCGGGGGTCTTATACCAATTTCCGAGATTTACTTTATCGGGGTTCTTGGCCTTGCACTTTTACTATCGGGCATCAGGCTCTTATGGCCCGAGAAAACGAAGTTAACGATGCCGGGAAATTCGTATGCCAATCAAAAATTCATACCGCCGGTCTTGGGAAGCGGTCTGGGACTGTTAGCGGGTTTAACGGGCATTGGGGGCGGCATTTTTCTGGCACCAATCTTGTATTTTATAAACTGGGGGAACGCAAAACAGATCGCAGCGGCTTGTACGCTATTCATTCTTGTTAATTCCTTGGCAGGGATAGCCGGGCAGATGCTTAAACTCAATGATTCAGGCGTCCTCTTGCTTGCCCTGCCCTATTGGATACTACTGCCCGCCGTTCTTGCGGGTGGACAGATTGGCTCTTGGCTGGGGGCCGGCCAAATGAATGTTATTGCTGTTAAAAGGCTGACGGCGCTCCTGATCCTGTATGTTGCCGCACGATTGCTAGTAAGATTTTTCAATATGATATAAGCAAACTGAGGCATCATGCGTCTGGCCTTGTAAACACATACCCTATGCCAAAGAGCATGAGGCCTGCGACAAGCATGATCAGCGGCCAATCAGGTTGGCCGCTCCATAGGAATAAAGAAAAGCCAAGGATGCAGCCCCCCAGGGCCATCCACTTTCCTCCTTTCGGAATTGCTCTCCGCTCCCGCCAGTCACGTAGCATTGGCCCAAACTGCGGATGTAAAAGCAGCCATGCTTCGAGGCGTTTGGAGGATTTTGCAAAGCAGGCCGCGGCCAGGATCAAAAAGGGCGTTGTTGGCAAAACAGGCAGAAACGCTCCGATAAAGCCGAGTGCGACAAAACCCAGCCCAAAAGACAGATAGAGCCATCTAACCACTGTTTAAGCACCTTCCTGCCAGGCCTCGTAACCTCCGGACAGGCTGGTAATGTCCGTAAAACCGTGATCCCTCATAATATGGGCTGCTTGCAAGCTGCGCGTCCCCTTTTGGCAATGAAGGATAATCTCGCAGTCTTTCTGTGCTGCCGGCATGTTTCCCGTTATGAGTTTGGAAAGAGGCCATAGAATAGCACCTTCGATATGGCCTCTCTGCCATTCTTCATCTTCCCGCACATCAATCAGGACATAGTCGGTTTTCTTCTTGAGCTGCAGAACAGAAATTTCTGGAACAAAATCGCATACAGGTGAGGTATAGCGCAAAATAATTTGTTCTGACTCATGGCGGCAGGTCGAGCAGTTTAGATTTTTTTTCAAAGACAGTGTCCTTGTTTGCATCGTACGCGTATCCAGTACCCATATCTTTCCCGTCAATGGTTCAAAATCGTTATGGCCGGTGATTATCTGGATCGCTTGTAGAGCCTGCGTCACCCCTATAATGCCTGCGACGGCACCAATGACGCCGGCTTCCGCGCAATTCATGATATGGCCTTTAGGTTTGTCAGGCTGTAAACAACGATAACAGGGGCCATTTTTATAGTTGAAAATGCTGGCTTGCCCGTCAAAACCCTGAATGGCGCCATAGATCCAGGGTTTCCCAAATTTAACCGCGGCATCGTTAATCAGGAATTTCGTTTCAAAATTATCCGTACCGTCCAGAATCAGATCATAGGTAGGAAACAGTCGTGCTGCGCTATCGGTATTCAACTCTTCATCGTGACATTCAATTTGGATGGCGGGATTGAGTCCTTTTAGCCTTTCGGCCGCTTCTTTTGCCTTCGAGCGGCCGACTGCCTCCGTAGAGAAGAGAACCTGGCGCTGTAAATTGCTTTCATCTACGCGGTCAAAATCAATAATTCCTATTCGCCCGACGCCGGCGGCTGCCAGATATAACAATGCCGGCGAACCTAACCCACCGGCGCCTATACACATAGTGATAGAGGATTTTCTTCCCCCAGTTTATCTTGCTAGCTTGCCCAATTTCAGGTAAAGACAGATTTGCTCGTTGGTAGCGGGTTGTACTTTTGTTCGGCGGATAACAGGCCCTTCCTGATGCTGATGAGATCATACTCGACGATATTTCTGATACATCACCTGGCTATCAGCATGTTAGAAGCTGGAACTTTTTTGTTTGTTCCAGGCATATCCTGCAATTCTCTGTCAGCTGATTTCGGCAAACAATCTGTACAAGCCTGTTTTCTGCAGCCTCTAAAGACGTGCCATTACTTTGTAGGACTTCGTTGCAGCTCAGCGTAAAAAGCGACATGGGAGGCTTTCACCTCATCCTTGACTAATTCCTTTTGGCAGCGACCGGAAAACAACTGGCCGCACCGTTTGATAATAACAGCCGCCATCGTGTGCCGTCGCCCATCACCTTGACCGTTCCATAGACAGCTTTTCCGCCTGTTTTAAATAGCGGGGTAACTTCCATCATCTCTTTAGCTTTTGCCGCAGAGCGCATCGGTTGTCTTCTGTTTCACGACGGTCAAGATCGCGAACGATTGCCGGGTCGCAATTGCTGTTATCCAGTAAGGTAGTGATGCATTAAAATAGCGGCAGGTTTAAAAATGCTCATCGATCGCGCCCATATTTTCCTCATCATCCCCCAAAAATCCACCAGCCCTTTTTCTTAGTTTTCGTTCGGCCAGGTCTTTCACCAGCTGCTCCAGATCCGCCAGCTTTCTGGCCTGTGTCGTGTCCCGTCGGCCTGCTCTTCAGCTCTTCCACCACGCGATCGGCGCGCATGGCGGTAACTTTGAAACGGCCCTCCTGCTCTTCTTGAGCGATCTCCGTAGATTGTCGATTTGTTCCGTCAGCTGGCGCTGCTCCTGATCGCGCCTGCCTTCGATCATCTGGTTTTTTCAAGACGGCATTTTCGTCACTAAAGCCGGCGATAAAAGGCCATTGGTATATCTAGCGTTCCCATTGAGTTTTTCTGAGTATGTGACGTTATCAAAGCCTGCATACTATGTATCAGTTCTGATAATGTCAATTTTAAACTGCTTGGTTTGCATCAATTAGAAAACAGGCTTTTCTCCTTTTTATGTGTTCACATGTGGAATTCAGATTCCATCCATTTGTGTTAGAGATTGAAACCTACTGTATCTTTCATAATCGAACAATTAGAGACAGTATTGTGACAGGTTTTTTTTTCATGATTGTCTTGTGATAGCTCTAATTGAAGCAGCCTTGTTGATAAGTTTCTCCAACCTCATGATCATCCAGATATTCAGACACTTTAAAATCAGTTCTCAGCTGATCTGCTGGCATCTCGGATTCTGATTTTTTCTTCTGCAAATCTATAGCCCACTTAACTTATGGGTTTAAAACCTGATTCTAGAGTTGTGTGTTGAGTGTCTGGTGACTCAAAAGGAATTGTGCTGTATTAATAGCTGTGCATATTACAGTTTTTGTAGTGCTGTCTGATTGAGACATGTTAATGATGTGTTACTGTTTTTCACGCTAGACATAATCCATCTGTATAGGGGAGGAGTTTTGTCCATTCCTATACTCTCTTTTCATTCTGTTCGGGAACAGAGATTTTGGGGATTCAAGCCTGTTCTGGGCATGTCTTCTACCTGAATCAATCAATCCATGAAAGGAGAAGTATAACCCTAGACCTCCTGGTGTTAAAACTGGTGAAGTTATGTTATGCCATGGCCGTTTTTGGTGCGTGGAATTCGTTTTGAATTGACCACTGCAAACCGAATCGCGGATGCTTTGCGGCGATTTTCGTGATGATTTTTTGTTGCCTGATTTGGGGCCTGAACGTGACAGGCATGGAAAACTTACACTTTTATGAACTGCCAAAAGCGGGCGGGTAAGCTCACCCAAATTTCGGGGACTAGCCCAAATTTCCGAGGACTTTGAAGGGCTGCCCGAGGGCGTTACCCGGTTTAATCTCCTGCATCTGGTTAAGGATGTTGGCCCTTCTGTCGGTTTCACGCCCAGAATGATCGAGCTGCTGGAATATTACCTTCTGTTCACGCGTGACTGCGACTGGCAGGAAGACGGCCGGCCGATCGTTTATCAGTCGCAGATCAGGACGGCCAAACACTTTCAGGTGTCTGAACGGCAGATACAGCGTCTTGAACGCGCCCTTTTCGAAGTCGGGGCCTTGACCTTTGATACGGTCGGCAACCATAAGCGCTTCGGGATGAGGTCGGAATCCGGCGACATTCTCTATGCCAGCGGGGTCGATCTGACGCCGCTTGCCGCCATGCGTGAGGTGCTGGAAAAGAAAAGGGAAGAAAAGCGTCTTTCTGACGAGGCATGGTTTGAAACCAAGCGCCAGATTTCCTGGTATCGCAGCCGTGTCCGGTCATTGATTGCTGAGGCAGCGGAACAGCCCAGCCTGGCGCGTGCCGCGGCCGAAGCCCAACATGCTTATGAGGGCATTAACGACCACATCCGCAATTACATGGATCTGGCCTACCTGCGCGACCTGCTGAAAGCACACGTTGATGTGCATAACAGCCTGTCAGAAGCGATCGAGGCCCATGTGCCGGCGTCGGCTGACTGTGGATTAATGAGTGAATTAACTCAAAATACGTCGTCCACGGACGACATAAATGTCGCCCACTCATACTCTACAAACAAAAACCAATTTCTTAAAAGAAATACAAGTAGTAGTCCTATGGACAGAAATGCTTCCGAAGGAAGCGTAGCGGCTTCTTCCGGAGCAAAATCTGAACATAGCGCCGGTGGAGAGGCCTACAAAGAAGAGTGGATGGCTGCCATTAAAGAAGAAATGGGCCGGATCAGCTGGAAACAAGTCTTGGCCTGTTGCTCTGACCGGTTCAGGGATTACCTTCCCATGACACCGGGCCGTCCTTTGGGCTGGCACGATGTTGCAAACGCAGCTCACGATTTGCTGAAAACCTTGGGCATCAGCAGATCGGCATACCTCGAGGCCTGCGCGGTTCTCGGCCGTGATGGTGCGGCGCTGGCTGTCATGATTACCGACCGAAAAACGCTGGACGGCCTTGTTCGCAATCCAGGCGGCTATCTGCGCGGCATGACGGCACGCGCTAAGGAAGGTAACTTGAATCTGCATAGGTCGATCTTTGGCTTGCTGAAAAAACCGGATGGTGAAAAATATGACGCATAAGCATATCAGGCTGATCGTTTTTTACACCCTTTTTACACTTCTGACGGCCCTGCCGTCGGGGATGGCGTGTGCCGATCAGCTCTATGTGATCGATGGCGATACCTTCTCCTGGAACGGACAGATCTACAGGCTTTGGGGAATCGATGCCCCGGAGAAAGACCAGTCTTGCCGTCGGCCGGAGAATTACCAATGCGGCGCCACGGCTCGATCACATCTGCGGTCTTTGATCGATCCGGCAACACTGGCCTGTGAAATCAAACCTCGGGCCAAAAAGGAAACTCGAATCGTGGCCTTATGCCGGGTCGATGGTGAAGATCTGGCGCAGCTGATGGTTTCGGCGGGTTGGGCTGTCGATTACAAATTTTTCAGCAAAGGGTATTACGCCGCGGCCGAAGCCGATGCGCGCGCGGCCAGGCGCGGGCTATGGGCCGGAGAATTTCAGCCGCCGCAGGCCTGGCGCAAGGCCAATCCGCGCTGAATTTGCGGTAACATGACCGATTCTCGCGCAGCTGAGGATGAAAAACTGGGTATGGATACGATGAGAAGCGCGAGAGAGCGCCTTTTTTAAGCGGTTTCCTGTTCCGTGCCGGCCTGCCATCCGGCCGCAAACGCTTCGGGCAGGGTTTTAACGTCGCCGGCGACAACGTAAATCAGGAATCCCAGGCCGACCGTTGACAGGCTTTGTATCCCCTGCTCGTCAACATGAACGAATCCCAAACGCTTACATTCATCAAGGCCACCGACAATTTCTTTCAGCTTGTCGAGTTGGCGCAGATGGTCGAAGGCGAGAACGTCCTGTGTCATACGGCGTTGATCCTGCCTTCCAGATTTTTCAGCGTTTCTATGATTTTTGAGAATTCAGGCTTGTCGCCGGCGATCATGTGCTGCATGGCGTTGTAATCACGTTTCAAAAATTCTTGTTGTTCCGCTGACGGCACAAGCCGGAATGTGCCGCGCCGGGCGGTTGGATACCAGTCCCAGGATTCAAAGAAATAAGCCCTTTTGTTCTCAACAATTGCTTCCAGTAATTCTGTGTCTGCGATTGCGCGGGCGATCAGATCCGCGTCCTGGGCCAGATGATGAACGTCGTAATAATGGCGCGAGAAGCGTTCCCGCGGCGGTTTGTCGTCCGGCCGGCAGCAGACAGAATGAAGGATGGTCGCCTTTTCCCAAAGGGTGCGCTCGATCGCCAGTACATTTACGGCAACTGGTGTTTTGCTGGTGAATTCGTCCGGGAATTCTTCCTCAATATAGGATTTTACGATGTGCGGCGCTTGCGGCGATCGTTCGCCGCGCGCGCCGATTTCAAGCCGGACGAAAGGCTTGATATAAGCATCTTCTTCCATATCCGGGTCGCGGGGGTAATCGAAAAACAGGTTCAGCGGATCTTCTTCATCAACACGC
>JBGAQU010000132.1:0-2213 GCA_044220535.1 Alphaproteobacteria bacterium
CTGGCCATGAAACAGGCAGAAGAAAGCGACAAGCGCCGCGCCGCAGGTAAAGCCGGTCCGCTGGAAGGCATTCCGCTAGCGATCAAGGACCTGTTCTGCACCAAAGGTGTCCAGACCACCGCATCGAGCAACATCCTGAAAGGATTCATCCCACAATATGAATCAACCGTCAGCAGCCAGTTGTTCCGCGACGGGATTGTCATGCTAGGCAAAACCAGCCTGGACGAATTCGCGATGGGTTCATCCAACACCACCTCCGCCTTCGGCAATGTCATCAATCCTTGGCGCAGACAAAGCGGCAAAGATATCGATCTCGTCCCCGGCGGTTCGTCGGGCGGGTCCGCCGCTGTTGTCGCCGCGCGCGTGGCAATGGGCGCGACCGGCACGGATACCGGCGGCTCCATCCGCCAGCCCGCCAGCTTCTGCGGTATTTCCGGCATCAAGCCGACCTATGGCCGTTGCTCCCGCTGGGGTATCGTCGCCTATGCATCCTCGCTCGACCAGGCAGGCGTGTTCGCTCGCACGGTGGAGGATTGCGCCCTGCTGCTCAAATCCTGCTCCGGCCATGATCCGAAAGACAGCACCTCCGCCAATCGCCCCGTGCCGGATTTCGCGGGCGCACTGACTGGCGATATACGCGGCCTGAAAGTCGGCATCCCGAAAGAATACCGTGTCGACGGTATGCCGGAAGAAGTCCTGAAACTGTGGGAAAAAGGCATGGAATGGTTGAAAGCCGCAGGCGCACAGATCGTCGATGTCAGCCTGCCGCATACCAAATACGCCTTGCCCACCTACTACGTCATTTCCCCGGCAGAGGCATCATCCAACCTCGCCCGATACGACGGCGTACGCTATGGCCTGCGCGTCGACGGCAAAAACCTCAATGACATGTATGACAACACTCGTGCTGCCGGTTTCGGGCCTGAAACCACGCGCCGGATCCTGATTGGCACCTATGTTTTATCAGCCGGTTTCTATGACGCCTATTACATCAAGGCGCAGAAAGTCCGCCGCCTGATTTCCGAAGACTTCACGAAGGCTTACAAGAAATGCGACGTATTATTAACGCCGACCGCGCCATCCGCCGCTTTCGGCATTGGTGAGAATGAGGATGATCCGATCAAGATGTACCTGAACGATGTCTTTACGGTTCCGGCATCCCTTGCGGGCGTGCCTGCCATGTCAGTGCCTGCCGGCCTCGACAGCCAGGGCCTGCCGCTTGGCCTGCAACTGATCGGCCGTCCGTGGGACGAAGAGACCGTGCTGCGCGTGAGTAATGTGATCGAGCAGGCATCCGGCTTCAATGCCATGCCGTCCAGCATCATTCAAAAGGCGGCGTAATCATGAAAACCGCTCTTTTGACCCTGACGGCTCTACTTTTGTTTATCACTGCCGCCCAGGCCAAGGTAATCAGCGACCGGGAAGCCGATACATATTATAAGAATTGCCTGTCCCAGAAAATGGATCCCCGCGTCACAGCAGAAAGCCAAAAATCCATCTGCGCCTGCACGTCGGCCATGATGGTCAAGAATATGACTGTTGAAGATGTCCAGACTATGCGCGGCAACGACCAGGCCGCACGTAACGCCATAAATAAAATGCTGGTGGATGTCTATGCCCCGTGCATGAGCGATATAGTGCGCGACCTTCTGATCACGCAATGCCGTAGCAACCCGCAGATTAGCGGTGCCAATGCAAACGGCGTATGCGATTGCTTCGCAAAACTGACCGGTGACTGGTACAGCCTGTCCGGCCGGACTATCATGGCGGAAGCCTTAAAGAAAAAGCCCAACCTAACCGACCCGACCGCGGCCATTCAGGACTCCGCCCTGTTCCAGTCTGAATCCATGAAGAACCTGCAGTCCTGCATGAAGGAGCCATAAGTGAAACAGGGTGGCCTTGCACTTATTCTGTTTTTAATTCTACAATTTTGCGCATTGCCTGGATTTGCGCAGGACAAGCCTTTACCTGAATTTTCAAAAGGAAAAGGCAATACGCCGGTTGAAAGTCCGGACTGGTCACAGTTTAAAAACCAGCCACAACAAACAACTGAAACACCCGATATATTTTTTAAACGCTGCGTATCAGGCACGCCCACGCTGCCCCCCGAAGATCAGGAAGCGTTATGCGCCTGCATGGCCGCAAATATGGCCGTGCCAATCAATCCCGTTCAGGTATGGGCAACGTCGCTGACCAAGCGTGAAAAAACACCA
>JBGAQU010000052.1:0-19398 GCA_044220535.1 Alphaproteobacteria bacterium
CGGGATGACAATGATGGGGGAAGTGACCAGCTATGACCACTTCCCTAACCCGCGGCTGGCCACCCGCACGCCGGCAGGCACAAGCAGACCGCATCCGCGCGGCTTTGCGGCGGTATCGGGCTTTTCTGACAACATTTACTTTATCGTCATCCCGGCGAATTCCGAGAACCATGCGCTATAGCGGCCAGGAGCCGCAGGCCATAACGGACGTAGAGCGCGCTCTATGCATTTGCCAGCCGTTTGCGATGTTGAAAAATCCCATGGGTCCCGGCCTTCGCCGGGATGACGACGAGATAGATATTTCCAATAATCTCGCACCGCATCAAACCTTCCTTAACCCTTTCAGGGGTAAATTGATATTGCGGTACAACAAGCTTATCCTGTCTTCAGACGTTCAAAGATTCGCAAACACAAAGGCATCCTCTCCATGAGCACCGAAAAGAAAATCCCGCCGGCAGCCGATAAGGCCCAAAAGACCTTTACGCTGAAAGACGACCAGACAGGAAAGACATGGTCCCTGCCCGTGATCGACGGCACACTTGGGCCATCCGTCATCGATGTGCGCAAGCTGTACGAAGAAACCGACCACTTCACCTTCGACCCCAGCTTCACCTCCACCGGCTCCTGCAAATCCCGCATCACCTTTATCGACGGTGAAAAGGGCGTGCTGCTCCATCGCGGTTACACCATTCAGGATCTGGCGGAGAAAAGCAGTTTTATCGAAGTTGCCTATCTGATGTTGAACGGCGATCTGCCGGACGCGACGCAGCTGAAGGAATTCGCCAAGGACATCACCATGCACACCATGGTGCATGAACAGATCCATTATTTCCTGCGCGGTTACCGCCGCGACGCGCATCCGATGGCCGTGATGTGCGGCACGGTCGGCGCGCTGTCCGCCTTCTATCACGACTCACTCGATATCTGGGATCCGGCGCAACGCGAACTTTCGGCCTATCGCCTGATTGCGAAAATGCCGACGCTTGCCGCCATGTCGTATAAATATTCGATCGGCCAGCCGTTCATGTATCCCCGCAACGATCTCAGCTTCGCGGAAAACTTCCTGTATATGACCTTCGGCGTGCCTGCTGAGCCTTACAAAGTGAACCCGATCCACGCTCGCGCCATGGATAAAATCTTTATCCTGCATGCGGATCATGAACAGAACGCCTCCACCTCCACCGTCCGCATGGCCGGTTCGTCCCAGGCCAATCCTTTCGCCTGTATCGCCGCCGGTATCGCCTCCCTCTGGGGTCCGGCGCATGGCGGCGCGAACCAGGAAGTGCTGGAAATGCTGGAGCAGATTGGCTCTAAGGACCGCATCCCTGAATTCATCAAGAAGGCGAAGGATAAGGACGATCCGTTCCGCCTGATGGGCTTCGGCCACCGCGTCTACAAAAACTTCGACCCGCGCGCGACCGTTCTGAAAGCCTCCTGCCATGAAGTGCTGAACGATCTTGGCGTCACCGATCCGCTGCTGGAATTGGCGATGGAACTGGAACGCATCGCGCTGGAAGATGAATATTTCGTCAGCCGCAAACTGTTCCCGAACGTCGATTTCTATTCCGGCATCATCCTGCGCGCGCTCGGCTTCCCGACCAGCATGTTCACCGTGTTGTTCGCGCTGGCGAGAACCGTCGGCTGGATCAGCCAGTGGAAGGAAATGATCGAGGAACCGACCCTGCGCATCGGCCGCCCGAGGCAGCTCTATACCGGCCCGCAGCAACGCCCGTATGTGGATGTGAAGGAACGCCGCTGATTTGTTCTCACCATGTCATCCCGGCGAAAGCCGGGGCCGCGTGGGAATTTTCAGGACATCAAGGACAAAACAAACCGTGCCGCCTGCTCAGGCGGCGTGCCTTCTCCATCTCCCCGAATGCGGTGTTTCAGGTTCATGAACGCATTTCTCTGGGACGTGGATGCCGCCCCATTGGGATTGAACAGCGGCAGCAGCTCCTCGGCGATCAATTCCGGCCTGCACTGCTCCTGTATGAACTCCGGCACAACACGGTCTTCCAACAGAATATTGACCAGATGCGCATGCGGCACCTTCACCTTCCGCCGCACGATGCTCCAGGTCAATGGGTTCATCCGGTACGCGATCACATGCGGCACACTCGCCACCGCCAGTTCCAATCCTACCGTGCCCGAAACCGCAATCGCCGCCTCTGTGGCATCAAACGCCGGCCACTTATCCGCCGGGTCGGTGATGATATGCACCGGACACGGCACGTCCTTCAGCAGTGCGGCGACCTTATCCTTCAGATGCGGAAAGGTCGGCGCCACGATCCGCACATCCGCCCTCTGCGCCTTTGCAAGAACCTGCAGAATAGACTCTCTAAGGGTCTCACCCATCCGCGCGATCTCGCCATGGCGACTACCGAACAAGACGCCGAAGACAAACGCATCTCTTAATGGGATGTCGTATTTCGCCCTGAATGCCTGCCCGGAGGAGAAACCGCCGACATTCTCAATAGTGGGATGGCCTGCGAAAGCGGCTTTTATGCCCTCTCTAGTGAAGTATTGTGGCTCACACGGAAACAGGCAAATCACGCCGTCATACAGCTTCGCAACCTTCGCCGCTCGTTCCGGCCGCCACGCCCAGACAGTGGGGGCGACGTAATGAACCCATGGGCAATCCCGCTTGCTATCCTTCTGAACAGCCTGTGCAACACGAAAGGAAAAGTCTGGGCTGTCGATGGTGATCACCGCGTCAGGCTTATCCGTGCGGATATGATCGGCGGTCTGCCGAATGCGGCGCAGAAGCCGCGGTATGCTGGGCAGGATCTCCAGTATGCCCATCAGCGACAATTCGTTCATGGGAAACAAGGATTGCAGGCCCTGCGCTTCCATCAACGGACCGCCGACGCCGGAAAAAGAGATGTTACCCTGATGCTGCACCTTCATAGCCGCCATCAGTCGTGCGCCAAGCAGATCACCGGAGGCTTCTCCGGCGATGATCACGATACGGAGCGGTTTTTTATAATCGGCCATTTCTTGCTTCTTACTGCCCCTTGCCACAAGCAGGCAAGGAAAGGCGGATTATCAGGCGTTAAAATTCACACCAACGATAAAGATTTTCTGGCGATCTGCAAGCTCCGCCGTTTTTTCCCGGTCCAGGACCAGGCTTGCTCCCGCCTCCACGGCAATCCCCGCCATGCCGGACTGGGTACAGAGTAGGACAGTGTCAGGGCCGATTGTGGGAAGGTCGAGATCGCGGTCCTGCTGCGGCTTGGCCCGCTTCACCAGCACCGGCTTGCGTCCCTCGCGCTTGTAGTGCGCACAGCGTCGGATCAACTCGTCCGTCCCTTCGATAGCTTCAACGCCCAATACAAGCCCTTCCTGCACAATGACCGACTGGCCTATGTCCAGGCTGCCCATCGCGTGCGCAATATTCGCGCCGAACAGGATATCGTCCCAGGCTGCTTTGTTGGGTTTGACTGTGCCAAGCGGGCCTTCGGCGGTGAGAGCATCATGCATAAAAGTCTGCATCCCATGGATGCGAAAACCCTCCTGCTCCAACTCCCTGCGCATCGCGGTCAGCAAACCATCGTCCCCGAGCGCTTTGAAGCCAAGTTTGATAAAGAAAGCAGTGGTGCGCAAATCAGGCCGCATTTCGACCAGGCTAGGCCTGCGGATGCCGCCGATAAAGACCAGGTCGTAAATGCCGTGTGTACGCAAGGATTCAAGAATGGTCCCTGCTGCGCCGATGCGGCTGACGATGTGGTTGCGGTCTTTCAAGATGCTTTCATCCGTCTGGCCTTTAAAGGCGACAACGAATGTTTCAATACCTTGGTTATCGCAGGCCTTCAGAAAACGGGATGGCAGTTCGCCGCCACCCGCGATCAACGCGACGCGGCGTGGCAAAGTGGCGTCAGTTACGCCGCTTTTTTCTGGGGCTGGCATAGCGGGAACTTGGTTTTTTCGCGGGCGAATTGCAGGACGGACATGACTAGCGTTTCAGACGCATATTCATTTTCAAGTCGACCCAGACGCTCATCCATCGTGCCGCCGCCGCCAAACATTTCGTTAAAGGCGCGTTGCAGGATTTTAACCTGATCCTTTGAAAACCCATTGCGCTCCAGGCCGACAAGGTTCAGGCCATCCAGGAATGCCCGCTCACCTTTGACAAGGCCGAAGGGAATGACATCCGCTTCCACGCCCGACATGCCGCCGATCATGGCGAAGGCACCGATGCGGATGAACTGGCGGACGGCTGACAGGCCGCCGATAATGGCATGGTCGCCGACCGTGACGTGCCCGGCGAGCGTGGCATTGTTCGCCATGATGACGTTGTTGCCGACCCTGCAGTCATGCGCGATATGGACGCCGACCATAAACAGTCCGTCATCGCCCACCACGGTTTCCCCACCGCCGCCCGCTGTTCCAGGGTTCATGGTGACGTGTTCGCGGATGCGGTTGCGCTTGCCGATTTTAAGAAGTGTTTCCTCACCGCCGAATTTCAAATCCTGCGGCGCGGTGCCGAGGGAAGCGAACGGATATACTTCCGTGCCTTCACCAATGGTGGTTTTGCCCTCGATCACGACATGGGAATGCAGATGGACGTTATCGCCCAGAACAACCTTCGGCCCGACCACGCAATACGGGCCGATGCGGACGCCTTCGCCGAGGATAGCGCCTTGTTCGATGACGGCTGTGGGATGGATCTGTTTCATCGGGATAATGTGTAAAGAAAAGGCTATAAACCCGCAATTCACGCTTTATTGCGGCAAGTTACAGTCAGTTGTCCATAATCATCGCGCTAAACGTTGCCTCGGCGCAGAGGGTATCGCCCACTTTGGCTTCGCCCAGAAATTTCCAGACATTGCGGCGGTTTTGTTGTTTTGTGACATGGATATGCAGGCTGTCGCCCGGCACGACCGGTTTGCGGAAGCGGGCATCGTCGATGCTCATGAAATAAACCAGCTTGCCTTCAGCCTCCTTACCCAAAGTCTCAACAACCAGACAGGCGGCGGTCTGGGCCATGGCTTCGACGATCAGGACGCCCGGCATAACCGGAAAGCCGGGGAAATGTCCCTGGAAATGGGGTTCGTTCATTGTGACGTTTTTCAGGCCAACAGCCCGTTCGCCCGGCACGAATTCAAGGATGCGGTCGACCAGCAACAATGGATACCGATGAGGGATCATCTGCATGATGCGATTAACATCGATGTAAGCTTCTTTTTCGGTCATTTCTCTGATTTATCTTTTTTTATCAGCCGTTTCAACCATGCAATTTGCTGCAGGTACTGTTTTTTGGGTTGGGCGGGGTAGCCCATATATTCCTGGCCTGCGGGGATGTCGCTGATAATGCCTGATTTTGCGGCAATACGGGCGCCCTTCCCGATCCTGAGATGCCCGGCGACGCCCACTTGACCAGCCAGAACAACGTAATCCTCAAGGACGGTGCTGCCGGAAATACCGCACTGGGCGACGATAACGCAGCCGCGGCCGATTTTGACGTTGTGGCCGATCTGAACCTGGTTATCGATCCAGACGCCGGCGCCGATGGTGGTGTCCGGTCCAGAGCCACGATCGATACAGGTGCCTGCGCCGATCTCGACATTGTCTTCGATGATCACACGGCCCAGTTGCGGCACTTTAACATGTCCGGCGGGATCGATGGCGAAACCAAAGCCATCCTGCCCGATATGGCAGCCAGGGTAAATGCGGACATTGTTGCCAATCAGGGAATGGCTGATTGTGGTGTTGGAACCAATGCGACAATGATCGCCAAGCACCACGCCGGGACCGATAACCGCATTGGCTTCTATCCAGCATCCGCGGCCGATTGTGGCGCCTGCGCCAATGACGACGCCACTCTCGATTACGGATTCCTGTTGAATGACGCAGCCTTCACCCGTAAAAGCCTTGGGCGAAATCCCCGATTTTGGCCAGGGATCGGGATAAAACATCTGTGCCGCTCTGGCATAGGCTTTGTACGGATTGGATGTAATCAGCACCACCGTGCCGGAGGATGCATGCCCTGCCATTTCCGCCGTGGCAAAGCAGGCGCCGGCTTTGGTGGTCTTGAAAGCATCACGGTATTTGCGGTTATCAAGGAAGGACAGGTCGGACGGTTTTGCCGTTTCCAATGGCGATACGTCAGAAACAGAAACCTGCCCCGCATCGTTGCTGGACAGGGTGCAGCCGGTTTTATCGGCCAGTTCCTGAAGCGTGAAAGGCCCGCGCCGGACAAAGAAGCGATTATCCGGCATGACGCGGCGCCTTTCGCTTATGGATTATTTCTTGTCCGCAGGTTTGGCGGATTCCGCCACAGGCGCCGCAGCAGCTGTCTTGGCAGGCTGATTAAAATTCAGCGGGACTGAGGTCAGCGTTTTGTCCAGCTCGGTCAAAACATCCGAGGTAATGTCCATTGCCTTATCGGCAAGAACAACGTTCTGACGGGTCAGGACGATGTTATAGCCGTTCTTTTGCGCCATATCTGCGACAATCTTCGTAATCTGGGCGCGTAGTTTACTGAGGCCTTCATTGCCAGCTTGTGCCAGATCGTTACGGCGGTTTTTGGCCGTGTTCTGGGCTTTGGCGACTTCGGCTTCGAAATCGATGCGTTTCTTGTCAAAGTCTTCCGGCTTGATCTTGCCGTTGGACTGGATCAGTTCTTTTTTCTTGTCGTTCAGCTTTTTCTCAAGCGCAACGAACTCTTTCTGAAAGCTTTCCTGCTTCGCGGTAAGTTGGCTGTCAATATTTTTGGCCGCCTTGGATTCAGCCAGCAGCCTTTGGTCGTCAATGATGGCGATTTTTAACCCAGCTGCAGCAGATGCAGGCGCAGCGGAATCGGCGGCTTTTGCAGTGTGGGCGGCAAAGGTTGCGGCAACGATGACGGCGGTCATCAGGATTTTACGGCTTATACGCATAGGTCTTTCCTTGTAAAACTTATGTTAACGGCAAGGCTTTTTGTAGCAGATCAGAAGCGTGTGCCAAAGCTAAATCTGAAGGGCTGCGTTTCGTCGTAGTCCTTCTTGATGTAGGGGAATGCCAGATCGACACGGATGGGGCCAAGCGGTGAACGCCAGGATACACCCAGGCCGGCTGTGGCGCGGATAGCATTTTCATCCACGATATTGCCGACATTTGTATCGTCGAGGTTCCATAGAGATCCGGCATCCGTGAAGGCATGTCCCTGCACGCCCAGTTCTTCCGGCAGACCGAGGGGGAAGGACAGTTCGGCCGAACCACGGTAAAAATAATTACCGCCCAGTGCGTCATTGGTCAGCGTATCGCGCGGACCAATACCGGAGGTTTCAAAGCCGCGCAGGGATGTACCGCCGATAAAGAAACGTTCATTGATCTGAACATTTTCATCGGAATAGCCGGTAATGGCACCGGTTTCACCAAGGACGTTAAAAACCCATTTGTCAGCGACAGGATAGAAATAGGAGCCACCCAGTTTACCCTGAACATATTTTGCATCCCCGCCAAGACCGGCCACTTCGGTGTTGAACCAACCGTAGAAACCATTGGTCGGGAACAGGACGCTGTCACGCGTGTCATACGTTATTTCCTGTGATACGGCAGATGTCAGGCGGCTGCCTTCCTGATCACGGATGTAACGGGATGCATCAACATCAACATTGCGGATCTCATTATCTTCAATCCGGTAGCGCAGTTTCTGACGCCATCTGTCGGAGAGCGGATATCCGAGATTGAAGCCGCCGCCAGTCTGACGCTGGTCGAACGAACTTTCATCCTGCAGGTCGCGGGTGATGTGGAAAAGGTCAATACCTGCCGACAGGTCGCGATCCAGGAAATACGGTTCGGTGAAGGAGAAATCGAATTCCGTCCGTTTGCCCGCAATGGTGGTTGCAAGTAATACGTCCTGACCTTTGCCGAGGAAATTGCGTTCGCGCAGGCGCACATCTGCCAAAGGACCGTCGGAGGTCGAGAAGCCGGCGCCGAGAGAGAGTTCGCCTGTCGATTGTTCGGAAACATTAACGTCCAGAACGGTTTTATCGGGGGCACTACCCTGCTCCGGCTTTACTTCCACTTTGTCAAAGTAGCCTAGATCTTTGATGGATTGTTCGGATTTCGCGACTTTTGTTTTGCTGTAGGGGTCGCCTTCGACCAATCCCATTTCGCGGCGAATAACCTTATCCATCGTACGGACGTTGCCGTGAATGTCGATACGTTCGACGAAGACGCGCGGCGTTTCGCTAATGTTGAAATTCAGGTCGATGGTATGTGTATCCGCATGCCTTGTCGGTTCCGCCTGTACATTGACGAAAGCATATTGCAGGTCAGCAAGGGCGGCTGTCATTTTATCGCTGATGGCCTGGACATCGTCAGCATTGTACCATTCGCCGGTTCTGACGGTGATATATTGTTTCAAGACATCCGCATTGAAGTTACGCAGGCCGGAATGTATGGACAGCGTACCGACTTTATAACGCTCGCCTTCATCCACGGTCATCGTCACGAAGAACTGATCCTGTTCGCGAGACAGTTCGGCGTTGGCGGAAACAACGCGGAAATCCGCGTAGCCTTGCGACAGATAAAAACGGCGAAGCAGTTCCTGGTCATAGGCCAGACGGTCTGGATCATAGCGATCGTCGCTGCTGAGGAAGCGGTACCAGCGTTCTTCTTTGGTGCTTACGACGCTGCGCAGTTTATCATCGTCATAATGTTTGTTGCCGACGAAGTCGATGGTTTCAACCTTGGTCACCGTGCCTTCGTTGATTTCAAACACGAGATTGACGCGGTTCTGGTCCAGGTTAATAATTTTGGGTTCGATCTTGACAGAAAAGCGACCTTGGCGTTGATACAGCTGGTACAGGCGATTGACGTCGGCCTGGACCTGGTTGCGGGTGAACACCTGGCGTTCGCGCAGCTGGATTTCGGCCTTTAATTGATCATCGTCGATCTTCTGGTTGCCTTCGAAGGCAATTTCATTGATGACGGGGTTTTCGGTGACTTTCACTTCAAGCGTGGAGCCCTTCTGCAGCAGGACCACATCGGCGAACAGGCCGGTCGCGAACAGGCTTTTCAGGGCGCGGTCCAGGTTTTCCTGCGTCATCGCGTCACCGACTTTAACGTCGAGGTAGCTGAGAACCGTAGAAGGTTCGACCCGCTGGGTGCCGGATACCCGAATCTCTTGTATGGGTTTGCCTGAGGCACCGTAAACCTGCTGGTCTTCCGCCCTTGCCGTGTGAGGCATGGATAAGGCGCAGAAGACGGCCAGAAATGCGAAAGAGAGCACCCGGAATAAGCGGGTTGAGGAATATGTGTTCATACCGGGTCCGGATCCTGTTTCAAGTCGTGCAGTTATAAACCAGAAAGTTTCAAAGAATCAACTGCATGATATCGTTCAGGTTCGCAAATACCATGATTCCGATGAGAAACGCCAGCCCCATCCTGAAAGCGTATTCCTGTGTTTTTTCAGCGATTGGCGAGCCTTTCAGGGCTTCCAGCGTGTAAAAAACCAGGTGTCCGCCATCCAGCATTGGGATGGGGAAAAGATTGACGAGGCCTAAATTTATGGAAAGAAGAGCGGTAAATGTGACCAAAGCGATTATCCCCGATTTGGCCATGTCACCCGCAATCGCACCGATCCGTATGATGCCGCCCAGTTCCGTGGCGCTGCGCGTGCCCACGATCATCTGGCCGATGGATTTCAGGGTGCCGACCGAAATATTGATCGTTTCGTTCACCGATGCGAACAAGGCTTCCAGAGGCTTATAACGGACAAAGAGTTCGCTGCCGGTGGCGGCAAGAATGAGTGAATTGTATTCGGGACTTTCAGGGTTATTCAGGTTTTCATTCTGCTCTTTAATGGGGCGGACGGTTAAATTCCGCACGTCCTTACCTTCGGAAAGCTGGATGCGGAAGGTCTTATCCATCAATTCCTTCAGGCGGTCACGGGTTTCATCCGCGTTAGCGTAGGATTTGCCCTCAATGCCCTTGATGCTTTTGATGTCGATGCCGTTACCAGGGCTAACCACGCCCAGAAGTCCGGTTGTGTGTTTGAAGCCAAAACGGTCTTCATCTTCCTGACGGTCCGGCGTGGCGTTCAGTTTCAGGATTTCATCGCCGCGCTTCACGGTGATTACACGCGGTTTATCGAGTTCCACCAAAACCTCGCGACGGATGTCTTCAAACCTGTGGATTTTCTTGCCGTCGATGTCAAGAATCACGTCGTGAGGCAGAAAACCTGCTTTATCAGCCGCGCTGTTTTCAATAATTGCGGCACTAACGGCAGGTGTGACGGGCTGGCCAACCGTGCCGTAGAGGATGGCGAGAACGATGATCGCGAATATGAAGTTGATGGCCGGGCCTGCGAAAACGATGGCTGCGCGTTTGCCGACCGACTGGTGGTAAAAGGCCACTTTCTTTTCATCATGGCTCATGACTTCGGTGTGGCCGGCACTGGCGGGGTCGGTGTCACCGAACATTTTGACGTAGCCGCCCAAGGGGATCAGGGAAAATTTCCAGCGCGTGCTGTTTTTGTCCGTCCAGCCAAACAGTTCGGGGCCAAAGCCGATGGAAAAGCTGTCGATTTTCACGCCGCAACGGCGGGCGACATAGTAATGGCCGAATTCATGAACAAAGACCAGGATGCTCAAGACAATGACGAACGCGCCGCCATACATCCAGAAGTTCTGCGCGATTAATCCCAGGAAGTCGGAAATGGACATGGTCAGCCAGCCTTTTTGGTAGAATTTTTATCGATATAGGTTTTTGCAATCGTCCGGACAGTCTGGTCGATTGCGAGGATTTCCTCAAGGGTCGAAGGCATATTTTTTTTCATAGTGGACAGGGCGGTCTCAACTGTCTCCATGATGCCCGGGAACGACAGGCGGCCCTGCAGGAAGGCTTCCACAGCCACTTCATTGGCGGCGTTGAGGCCGATACAGGCGGTATCTCCTTCCCGCAGGCAGTCATAGGCCAGCTTTATGGCGGGGAAGCGTTCGAAGTCTGGCGGAAAAAACTGAAGCGTAGAAAGCGAAGCGGCGTCCAGCCGCCTGCCTGGCGTCGCAATTCTGTCCGGCCAGCCCAGCGCATAGGCGATAGGGGTCCGCATATCCGGCGCGCCCAACTGGGCGAGCATGGAGCCGTCGTTATATTCGACCATGGAATGGATGATGGATTGCGGGTGGATCAGGATATCGATCTTATCGGGCGGCATGCCGAACAGGCGCTGTGCCTCGATCACCTCCAGCCCCTTGTTCATCATGGTGGCGCTGTCGACTGAGATTTTCGCGCCCATGGACCAGTTGGGATGGGACACGGCCTGTTCGGGCGTGGCGGCGCGCATTTGTTCCGTTGTCCAGGTGCGGAACGGGCCTCCGGAGGCGGTGAGGATGATGCGTTCGATACCTGCGCGGTTATTGGCGTCGAAGACCTGGAAGATGGCGTTGTGTTCGCTGTCCACGGGCAGCAGGGTCGTGCCGTGTTTTTTAACGGCGGCCATAACCAGGGATCCGGCGGCAACCAATGGTTCTTTATTGGCGATGGCGACGCAACGCCCCTGCTCCACCGCTTTCAGTACCGGCAACAGGCCCGCCATGCCGACAATGGCGGCCATGACGATGTCTGCGGGCATGGCTGCCGCATCTTCAACGGCTTTTGTTCCTGCGGCGGTTTTGATGCCGGTGCCGGATAAAGCATGTTTCAGCGCGGGATATGCGGATTCATCCGCAACGACGGCCAGTTTTGCTTTCAGTTTAATCGCGAGGGCGGCGAGGTCTTCGGCTTTTGTGGACGCGGTGACGGCCTGGACGTCGAAGCGGTCCGGATGTGCCAGAATGACATCCGCCGTGCTGCGCCCGACCGAACCGGTGGCGCCAAGGATGCTGACGGTTTTCACCAGAAGAACATTCCTGCAATGGTGAGAACTAAGAATACGGGCGATGCCAGCAGCATGGAGTCAATACGGTCCAGCAGGCCGCCATGGCCGGGGATCAGGCAGCCCGAATCCTTCAGACCCGCGCGGCGTTTGAATTTGGACATCAGCAGGTCGCCGTATTGGCCGACTGCGCCCACGATCATTCCGGTGATCAGGATTTTTACGATGCCGATCATGCTGTCAGGTCGAAGGACGGGGATATATTGATCGTCAAAAAATGTTGAGACAAACATGATTGCCAGCAGGCCTAAAGCGCAAAACACCATGGATCCAAAGAACCCGGCCCAGGTTTTTTTCGGGCTGATATTCGGGGCGAATTTGGGGCCGCCGAAGATTTTGCCTGTGAGGTACGCGCCGCTATCCCCCGCCCACAGACAGACCGCGAAGCCGAGCGCGGGCCATGGATTACCGCCGAGGCCTTCGCGCAGAAACCAGTAAGCGCAATAACATGTGCTCATATAGAAAAAACCGGCGATCCAGAAAAATACAGGATGCGGCGCGGGCCTGACCATGCAGTGCCATTCTTTCATGGCAACGATAAAGGACAAAGTCAGCAGGATTTTAAAAGGCATATCGCCATAAAAAATAATCGCGATCACCAGCGGCGCAAGAATTAGCGCGGACAGGAAGCGCAGCGTCAGACCGGAAGCTGGCTTGTGTCCCTCGTCCACATTACCTCGCGCTGTTTACGGCGCCGAAGCGCCGGTCGCGTCTGGAAAATTCCTTGATGGCGGATTCAAGTTCTGATTTTGAGAAATCCGGCCACAGCACATCGGTGAAGACGAATTCAGTATAGGCGCACTGCCACAGCAGGAAATTGCTGATGCGTTGCTCGCCGCTGGTGCGGATCAGGATATCGGGGTCGGGAATGCCGTCCGTCATCAGATAGCTTGGCAGGTATTCTTCCGCCGCTTTTATATCGGGCTCAATTCCGCGTTCGGCGCAGAGTTTTGCCCATTGGCTGGCCGCATGCAGCAGTTCATGACGCCCACCGTAATTCAGGGCGATGGTGACGGTGATCGCCGTGTTGTCTTTGGTCAGGGTTTCAGCCTGTTCGATCAGTTCGACGATATCGCGTTCCAGTTCGACGCGGCTGCCGATGACGCGGAGGCGGATGTTGCTTCTGTGCAGATCTGCGGTTTCGGCACGCAGGTAAATGCGGAGAAGGCGCATCAATTCCTGGATTTCATCCGCAGGGCGATTCCAGTTTTCGGAGGAAAAGCCGAATAGGGTCAGGAAAGGGATTTTAAGTTCGACGGCAGCTTTTACAGTTCGTTTTAGTGCTTCGGCACCCTGCTTGTGACCAAATGTTCGTGGCAGGCCGCGTTGTGACCAAATGTTCGTGGCAGGCCGCGCGCGTTGGCCCAACGTCCGTTGCCGTCCATGATGATCGCAATATGTTTTGGCGTTGATATATCGGACGTCATTTCTATTGCTCAACTTTACTCATTAACAGCAACTAACAGAGGATCTAAACAGTCATAATGTCTTTTTCTTTTTCGGCCAGCAGCGTATCGATTTTTTTGATGTATTCATCGGTCAGCTTTTGCACTTCATCGGTCAGGCGTTTTTGATCGTCTTCTGTGATGGCGCCGTCTTTTTGGTCCTTTTTCACCATGTCCATGCCGTCGCGACGGATGTTGCGGATGGCGATGCGGGCGTTTTCGGCGTATTTACCGGCGACCTTGGTCAGTTCCTTGCGGCGTTCTTCGGTCAGTTCAGGGACGGGCACGCGGATCATGGATGCTTCGGCCATCGGGTTCAAGCCGAGACCTGCATCGCGAATGGCTTTTTCGACGGATTTTGTGATGCTGGCGTCCCACACCTGGACGTTGATCATGCGCGATTCAGGCACGGTGACCGAACCGCACTGGTTAATGGGCATACGGCTGCCATAAGCTTCGACCACGACGTGTTCAAGCATATGCGCGGAAGCACGACCGGTACGCAAGCCGGTGAATTCGTTTTTTGCGGCATCGAACGCGCCGTCCATGCGTTTTTTTACATCTTCTTTTTTATAGGGCATGACGAAATCCTTTTTAGCTGGCTTTATCTGAAACGATCGTATGGCGACCGGTGCCTTTCAGGACATTGGCAAAATTACCTTCCTGGCGGACGTTGAACACGATAATCGGAATTTTGTTTTCGCGGGCCAGGGAAATGGCGGTTGCATCCATGACGCGCAGGTCTTTGGTCAAAACATCAAGGTAGGTTATGTGGGGGTAATGGACGGCTTTCGGGTCTTTATTTGGATCGGCTGTATAGACACCATCAACTTTCGTTCCCTTCATCAGCGCATCACAGTTCATTTCCGTGGCGCGGAGCGCGGCGGGCGTATCTGTGGTGAAATACGGATTGCCGCTGCCTGCCGCGAAGATCACGACGCGGCCTTTTTCCATGTGACGCAGTGCGCGGCGGCGGACGAAGGGTTCGCAAACGGTTTGCATGGGGATGGCTGATTGAACGCGAGTCTGGATGCCAATTTTTTCCAGCGCCGACTGAAGTGCCAACGCATTCATAACGGTCCCTAGCATACCAATATAGTCGGCGGTTACTCGTTCCATGCCGTTGGATGCTCCTGAGACACCACGGAAGATGTTGCCTGCGCCGACAACGACACAAACCTCTACACCGATATCAACTGCTTCCTTAATATCCCGCGCGATGCGATCCAGTGTGGCGGGATCAATACCGTATTCTCTGTCGCCCATCAGCACTTCGCCGGACATTTTCAGCAGGACGCGCTTATATTTGAGTGCTGGTTTCAACATGGGGGTATCAGATTTCCTTAGCGGAACAGTTGACATGATTAAGTCTTTCTTTGTCCGGGTTCAATGTACTGACAGCCGCGCAGCAAAGCAACGCGGCTGTTTGGTTTTTGGCATTTTTTACAGTGCCTGTGCTTATACGTTCAACGCAGGCAGGCCAATTATGCGCTCGAATATCGAAACCTCAGAAAGCGCGGCAGCCAGTTCTTTTTTGGTGGTTTCATGTCCCGTAGTAACATTCGGATTGCAGGCAAAAGCCACAAGACGGGAATTGGCGGCTTTTTTGCCTTGAGCATTCCAGGTCACAACATTAAAACCCTGTGACATCGCGGCTCTCTCTATGGAACGGTGCCATTCCAAAATCTCTGCAGTCGTAGGATTACGTGTAACCGTTTGACCGTCGACCCTTAGTTTGACCTTATTATCGAATTCAATTTTAAAAACAGACATGTCAGACCTTTCTTTGATAAGGGTTATGTAATCAGTTGCGCCTGCCAAGTCAATAAAAAACCCGGCTTAAGCCGGGAAAGCCGCGCACACTGGCTGCAAAGTCTTTTTCTTCTTTTTCGATGCCTTCACCCAGCTGGACGCGGGCATAACCGGCTAGAGTGACCGGTGCACCAACGTCTTTGGCGGCATTTTCCAAAACTTTTGAGATTTTGGTTTCACCGTCGATGACAAAGACCTGCTCCAGAAGGCAGACTTCCTCATAGAACTTGCGGACGCGGCCTTCGAGCATTTTCTCGATGATGTCGTCTTTTTTACCTTCAGCCTTTGCCTGCCCGCGGATGACGTCCTTCTCACGCTCCAGGTGCGAAATGTCGACGGCTTCGCGGTTCATGTATTGCGGGAAGGCGGCGGCGGTGTGCATGGCCAGCTGTTTGCCCAGGGCTTCGAGCTTTGCCTTGTCGCCCGTGGATTCCAGAGCAATCAGAACGGCGATCTTGCCCATGTTCGGAGCCACAGCGTTGTGGACGTAGCCAGCAACCACGCCGTCCTTGATTTCAAGGCGGTCCATGCGGCGCAGAGCCATGTTTTCGCCGATCTTGGCGATCAGGTCGGTCAGGGTTTCCTGAACGGTTTTGCCGTTGCCGTAATCGGCGGCAGCCAGTTCTTCGATGGTTTTGGCTTTGGACAACGCGACCGCACCCGCCTGGCGGACAAAGTCCTGGAAGATTTCGTTACGCGCTACGAAGTCAGTTTCGGAGTTCACTTCGACTACCACGCCGGTTTTGGCACCGGTGGCAATCACGACAAGGCCTTCAGCGGCGGTACGGCTGGATTTCTTGGCGGCTTTCGCCAAGCCTTTTTTACGCAGCCAGTCGACGGAAGCTTCCATATCGCCTTTGTTTTCGACCAGAGCGTTTTTTGCGTCCATCATGCCCGCGCCGGTGACTTCCCGCAGTTCCTTGACCATGGATGCTGTGATATCTGCCATTTAGAATTCTCCTTATTTCCAATGTCATTCCTGCGAAAGCAGGAATCCCGTTGAGATTATCCCGGCCGTCGGGTTTTCGCGGCAGGGGATCCCCGCTTTCGCAGGGAATGACAACTATGGTTAAGCCTGAGCGGCCTTTTTCGGTTCTTCGGTTTCACCGGCTGCTTCAGCGGAAGCATCCTGATCCTTACCACCCTTGCGGCCTTTACGCTTGCCTTCAGGCAAGGATTCAACCTGGCCGTCAGCGCCCTTGTCGCGACCGGAACGGTTCATTTCAGCCTGTATGCCGCTCAGCACTGCGCCGGATACGAGGTCGCAATACAATTCGATGGCGCGCAGGGCGTCGTCGTTGCCGGGGATTGGGAAGTCGATGCCTTTCGGATCGGAGTTTGTATCGATGATCGCGAATACCGGAATGCCAAGGTTGTTGGCTTCCAGAACGGCGATCGCTTCCTTGTTGGTGTCGATGATGAACAGCGCGTCCGGCAGGCCGCCCATCGCCTTGATGCCGCCGATGGAGAGTTCGAGCTTGTCGCGCTCACGCGTCATCATCAGGGCTTCTTTTTTGGTGTAGGATTTGGCGCTGCCGCTTTCCAGCAGGCTATCCAGTTCTTTCAGGCGGTTGATCGATACCGAAACCGTCTTCCAGTTGGTCATCATGCCGCCGAGCCAGCGGTGATTCACGTAGTATTGACCACAACGCTTGGCAGCTTCGCGAACCTGGTCCTGAGCCTGGCGTTTGGTGCCGACGAACAGGACGCGGCCACCGTTTGCAGAGATGTCGCGCAGGGATTTCAGAGCGCGATCCAGCATTGGAACGGTCTGTTGAAGGTCGATAATATGCACGCCGTTACGGACGCCGAAGATGAAAGGCTTCATTTTCGGGTTCCAGCGACGGGTGTGGTGGCCAAAATGGACGCCTGCCTCAAGCAACTGGCGCATGGTGAATTCAGGAGCGTTAGACATCAATATTTCCTTTTCCGGTTAAGCCTCTGCGGATTGGAGTTCATTTTGTTGATGAACACCGGAAAGCCTGGTTAAGGGGCTATATCCGCATGTGAATTTACAGATGGCGTTGATATACAGGGATTTTTGGCGGAATTCAAGCTTTTTCTGCCGTCATTTTTATATAAAAAGCCGCATCTTTTAACGACTAAAAGATGCGGCTTTAAAAGAAAATTTGCAGTTTATGATCAGATGGCAGGCGGTTGTGGCAATCCGACCTGTTTCATGGCATTTCTGAAGGAAAGCATATCGGCCTTCACATATGTGCCATTTTGGGGATCTATTGCTATAATTTCTACGCCTTCATGCGTGACCATACGCCCAATTCTACGACCTTCCCTGACCATTTCCACTGCCCATGATAAAAACCCAAGCGCTTCCGTAGGGAGGTCATCTAGCGTCTGGCACGTTGTTTCCGCCAAAGCCTCAAGTTCGGCTCTGCGTTCTGGGGCAATAATGACTTCCAATCTTGTTGTATACGGAGGCATCAATGGTTCGGCGTTGCCAAATAAGTCTCTTTCAACGCCTTTGCCAACGGGCTCAATCCAATCCGTACGGACGCAAGTCAGGTCATCAGGGATCACAACTGGCTCTTGTGTTGCAGCCACCGGTTCCGGTCTGTGGGCAAACAGGCTTTGTGCCGCAAAAGTAAAACCGTCCAGCAGCCATTTTCCAAGGTTTGTCATTTTTTATATCTCCATGTTTAAAAAGCTTATAATTTATTGAAAATAAAAAAGCAAACTTATGTATATATTAGCTTTCCCTTATGGACAGGACGGCACCGGATTTAACAAGAGCGCTTTTTGCTTCGGGCGATACATTCCAGCGGCCTGGCAATTCCAGTTCGGCTTTCAGGCCGTCTTTGAGCGTAATATCCACATACACTTTGATCTGCCCTGCCCCTTCGGTGGTCAGAAGGGTTTTCAGTTGTTGCAGGCCGTTGGGCTTATCCATGGAGAGATGCAATTCACGGACTTTGCCAGCCAGTGCCTTTTCCAGCTGCCGGATGTCCTGGACGCTGTAGCGGGTGTGTTCGTTTTTCTGTTCGGCGACGACTTTCAGGAGAAGGATTTCGCCGACTTCGAGATAATCCTTTGCCTTATGCAGGACTTCGGAGAACAGCATCACTTCATACACGCCGCTGGAATCCGACATTTGCAGGAAGGCATATTTATTGCCGTTCTTGGGGCTGACCTTGATCTGTTTTTTCAGGAGGACACCCGCCATGTCGGCCACGACGGTCGAGGCGGTGGCGAGCATGGAATCTACCCGTGACGCAGTATAGACCTTCAGCTTTTCCAGTTGGTCGGCGCGAGCATCCAGCGGGTGGGCGGAAAGGTAGAAGCCAACGGCTTCGAATTCATGGCGCAGGCGTTCGAGTGTACCCCATTGCGGCACCTGTGCCAGTGGCGGTTCTGCCAGAGCAGTAGATGGTCCGCCGAACAGGCTATTTTGGCCACTGTTGCGTTCATCGGCCAGGGTCTGGCTGTAGCGCAAAAGGATTTCGGCAGAATCGTGCACCTGGGCACGGTTGGAATTGAGGGAGTCGAACGCACCCGCGGCGGCCAGCTGTTCGAATTGACGCTTGTTCATGACACCGGGTTCCAGGCGGGACGCCATGTCATAGAGATTTTTGAACGGGCCGCTTTTCTGGCGTTCGGCGATCAGTTTGATCATCGCCTGTTCGCCTACGCCTTTCAGGGCGGCAAGCGCGTAACGGACGGCGCCATCTTCAACTTTGAAATCTGCGTTGGATATGTTCACATCCGGCGGCAGGAGTTTGATGCCTATTCGATCGAGATCCTGTTTGAACACGGCGAGTTTGTCTGTGTTCTGCAGATCGAGCGTCATGGATGCGGCCATGAATTCGACCGGGTAGTTTGCCTTCAGCCAGCCGGTCCAATAGGCGATCAGCGCGTAGGCGGCAGCGTGGGATTTGTTGAAGCCGTAGCCCGCGAATTTTTCGATCTGGTCGAAAATATAGCTGGCCTGTTGTTCGGGGACGTTATTCGCCTCTGCCGCGCCGGTGACGAAGCGTTCGCGCTGCGCGTCCATTTCGGATTTGATCTTCTTACCCATGGCGCGGCGGAGAAGATCGGCGCCGCCGAGCGTGTAACCCGACAAAGCCTGCGCCGCCTGCATGACCTGTTCCTGATAGATCATGATGCCGTAGGTTTCTTTCAGGAACGGCTCCAGCGCGGGGTGCATGTAATCCGGCTTTTCCTTGCCTTCCTTGACGCGAATATAAAGCGGGATGTTGTCCATCGGGCCGGGGCGGTAGAGGGAGACGAGTGCGATAATGTCTTCAAATCTGTTCGGTTTCA
>JBGAQU010000133.1:0-2175 GCA_044220535.1 Alphaproteobacteria bacterium
TGATTTGCTCCCGTTTGGCAAAAATCAAGTAGATGACAAGCCCGATGAGTAAACCATACAGACCATTGAGCAAGGCGGTTTGCGCCGCAGCGCTGGGACCCATCTGCCCGCCGGGTGAGCCGAGGCTTGCCCATTCATCCAGATCCTGCCATACCGGAAGCCTTCTTTCGTAATATTCCTTGGTGAAGTATTTGTTCAGATCGATGCCAAAGTGGCTGACTTTCGGCAGGCCGCTGCCATCCAGGTAGGATTTGTACACAATGGAACTCATACTGCCGCCTTCGGCCATGCCGTTGGTGGTAATTCCTTTTTCCCGGTGATCGTGAATCAACCAATCGCCTTCGCCGTAACTGTGTTTCCCATCATTGACGGTTTCTAACTTCAGATCGAGACGCTGCGCCGGCGCCATGTCGAATACATCGCGCATGATCTGGGCAACCGGATTATGCTCCACACCGTCATAATGCGTGATCGTGGCATGATGGCCGTGCGTATGGACGGCGATCAATTCGCCGCCGCTATTTAGCAGGCGCAATTTTATTTTTTGATCAGGTTCAACGATGATCAGCGATTCTCTCAACGTATAAGGAAACGACAAGCCGTTCAGCGTGTAATAATCCTCGGTTGCGTCGGTAATGTCATAACGCTGATTGCGACGGATGGATGACGGACATGGCCCGCGCCGATATTCAGGGTTTGCAGCCAGTTATTGGGTTTGTTTTCTTCAACGACGATCATGCCGGCAAGACCCATCGCCAAGTGAGTATGCGTCTGAACGTGGCAGTGATAGAACATGGTGCCTGGCTGGCGCGCCTGAAATTCATAAACGCGACGCTCTCCCGGCATCAATTCCCTTTCACTGGTTTGCGGTACGCCATCATTTCCGCCATGCTCTTTATGCGAGAAAGGGTGATCGACACCATGCAAATGAATGCTATGCGGGAAGTAATGCGTGTTTTCCAGCACGATTTGAACAATATCGCCCACTTCGACGCGAATCACGGGTGAAGGAAGTCTTAACAGCGGATTCGCTCGGACGCTTTCAAAATTTTCGGTCGACATGCCGCTGGTTTTAGGGGCGAAAACCCAAGCGCCCGGCTGTACGCCCGGGGCAATATCAAAAGTCGGCACCAATCCTGGGAAATCGGGGGATTTGCCATTCAGTTCCATGATTTCCAGCTTGATGATAATCCGGTCCGGATCGCCGTCGCCGTCCAGATCGTCGGTTTTGATGATGGCATCCGGTGAAAGGCCTGTTTTCATCAGCGTATCCATCGAAATATGGTTGGTCCCTTTAACCGCCGCCGCGATCCAGGCAGGATTATCCGGGCTGCAACCGGGCGATGCTGCGATTTTGACTCCCTCAATTTCCTGGGCTTCCCGCCATGCGGGCGAAATCTTCGGATCACACGTCGGTTCAGCAGTTAACGCGGCCGGATCAACTTTCACCGTCTCAGGCAGCTTCAGCGACGCCTGGGCCGCGGCTGACGACAGTGTGAAGAAAGTTAATAGGGCAATAAAAATGTGAATAGGCATATAACGCACCTTTAAAATTTATCGAGTATTAAGAATAAATATGGCTGATCAGATCAAAATTTTTATACGACCGGTATCAGTTCAATAGCCAAATCTATCTGATATGACAGAACTGTAGGCACAAATACTTAGCTGTGTGTTCGCTGGCAGGTAAAATTATGAGGTATATCTATCTTCATATATGCAATACTTCTACATTATCCGTCAAGCTATCATCAAGGGCTATTATACAGAACCCAATCTTGCTTTTGTGGTTTTTCCGTAATGAATGAGGTTTGGAATTTTTAATTTTTTAAGTAATGATCCGAGTGACAATTTATCTTTTTTTCACCATTTTAAGTCATCCTTATCTGAAATTCGCACATGTTGCTAAGTTAATGAGAAAGCAATGGATTTTTTCATTTTTCTACGGTTTGACAGGTTTTTTGCTGCTGGCCTGCGGCGGTAACGGGCCGGCGCAGCCAGCGCCACGCGCGGATCAAGCGCTGCCGGTCACAATTATCGCCATGCAGCCGGTTAATATGCCGGTCAGTCTGGAAACGATCGCGCAGACCGAAGGCGCCAAGGAAATAGAAATCCGTCCGCGGGTAGGGGGCATTCTGCTCAAGCGGCTATATACCGAAGGCATGGCGGTTGAAG
>JBGAQU010000053.1:0-20659 GCA_044220535.1 Alphaproteobacteria bacterium
CATTGTGGAATCCGCTGGCAATGCACTGACCCAAGCAATGGGCGGTGGATCCCAGTTTGTGGCCGTGGCAGGACCCAATCCTATGGGCATGGTGGTTGCCTTTGGCAAGGAGGGAGGAGAAATTCAGAGTGCGCACAAGCAGCTGATCGAGGATTGCGCGAAAAAAGGCATTCCCGGATATATGCATGATACTGTCGAGATTAATGGCAGGTCGGTGGAGCTATGGGTCGATGCGACAAATATCAATGACGGTGAGTCGTCAGGCATGCGTTATGCCAGCATGGACATCCGCAATCCCAGGATGATGAGGCGGCATGAACCGGAAACCGAGATGCAGATAAAACTTGCCGCTGCTCTGGACAGGCTGGAATCGAAAGCCATCGATGGCCTTCACAATTACAATCAGTCTGAACCTCTCGTGCAGTACGTGTCGCGCATGCTGAGCAACAATGACGGCAATCAGGCCACGGCTGTTGTCACGACTGATATGGTTGCCAAAAAAGCCATGGGTTTGACGGCCGGTCCTGGCGGCTAAGTTTAGCCTTTGATTGCCTGCATCCTCGGCCTGCCATATATTATGCCATATGGACGAAACACTTCCGCCATCGCTTGAGCGCGGCGCCGAGCTGATCCGGCGGTTTTCGCGCGACTTCCTGCCCGACACGCCCGGCGTCTACCGGATGCTGAACGTGAAGGGGGATGTTTTGTATGTCGGCAAGGCCCGGTCCCTGAAAAAGCGGGTCGGCAGTTACGCCAATACAGGCAAGCTGCCGCTGCGCCTGAAGCGGATGGTGTCGGAAACGGTCGACATGATGTTCGTGACCACCCATACGGAGGTGGAGGCGCTGCTGCTTGAATCTAACCTGATCAAGGAGCTGGAGCCGGTTTATAACGTTGTGATGAAGGATGATAAATCTTTCCCGTATATCGTCCTGACCAATGATCATGATTTTCCATTGCTGGCGAAGCATCGCGGTGCGCGGAACAGGGTGGATGATTATTTCGGGCCGTTTGCTTCCGTCGGGGCGGTGAACCGGACGATCAACGCGCTGCACCGCGCCTTTATGCTCCGCAATTGCAGCGACAGCTATTTCGCGCAGCGGACCAGGCCGTGCCTGCAATACCACATCAAACGCTGCACCGCGCCTTGTGTCGGGCTTATTTCAAAAGAGGATTATGCGCGTAATATCGATGAGATAAAGGCGTTTCTTAAAGGCAAAAGCAAAGAGGTGCAGGAGCGCATGGCGGCGCAGATGATGGAGGCGAGCGAGCGGATGGATTTTGAAACCGCCGCCCGCATCCAGGTGTTCTTTTTCCGCGGCGGGCAGAACTACGGCAACAAGCCGTATTTCCCGAAGCACGGGCCGGAAGACAGCGACGAAGATATCCTGTCCGCCTTCACCATTCAGTTTTACGAGAACAAGCCGGTGCCGCCGGAGATTATTCTGAGTCATCCTGTCAGCGAGCTAGATCTGTTGCAGCAGGCCTTGGAAACTTTGAGCGGCGGGCGGGTGAAGCTGACTTTGCCGCAAAAGGGGCAGCGCAAGGATCTGGTGGAGTTCGTGGTGCGGAACGCGCGGGAGGCGCTGGAGCAGGAAAAAATCAAGCGCACGGGCGAAGCCAAAATGCTGGCGGGGGTCGCGGCGCTGTTCAGTCTGGACAGGCCGCCGGAGCGGATCGAGGTGTATGACAACAGCCATATTTCCGGCACCAATATGGTGGGCGCGATGATCGTCGCCGGGCCGGAAGGCCTGCGCAAAACCGCATATCGCAAGTTCAATATCCGTGAGGCTGACGCGGCGGATGATTACGCGATGATGCGCGAAGTGCTGACACGACGATTTGCCCGCGCGGTGAAGGAAGGCAGGGGGCCGGGTACACCCGACTGGCCGGATCTGGTGCTTGTCGATGGCGGGCCGGGACAGTTGAGCGCGGCACAGGCGGTACTGGATGATCTGGGCATCGCCGACGATGTGTGCCTGGTGTGTATTTCCAAGGGGCCGGATCGCAATGCGGGGCGGGAAAAATTCTACCAGACGGACAAGGCGATGTTCCAGCTGCCGATTGATGATCCGGTTTTGCATTATCTGCAAAGATTGCGTGATGAGGCGCACCGCTTCGCTATCACATTCCACCGTTCCAAACGGTCAAAAGACATAACAGCATCGCCTCTGGATGAAATCGGCGGGATCGGCCCGAAGCGCAAGAAGGCATTGCTGCATTATTTCGGGTCGGCGCGTGAAATTGCGCGGGCAGGGATCAAAGACCTGCAGATGGTGGAGGGGATATCGGAAGCGGTAGCCCGCCAGATTTATGGCCATTTCCATGAGAAATAAGGTGAATGCCGGGCTGTGACCCCTTGCGATTCCATTCATGGGCTGTTAATCTTCAAAAGAGTACCAGAATGCTTTACGTCTATATCGTTGCGAAGGGGGAATTGACCGAATGTTTCACCGTCCCAAGACCGAAGACCAACCCAGGCCGGCGAGTTCCGCCGATCCGGTAGCCGTAGCGGAACCCGTTAAAACGGAAGCCGTGGTTCAGCCGAAAGAGACCGTACAGGCATCTTCTCCGCCTTCATCCGCATCAGGCAATTATACGCAAAGCAGCTATACCGGAGGCTTCCGTACGTCTTCGGCAAGCCCGGCAACACCCGCACCCGTCAAAACAGAACAAACCACTGAAAAGGAAACCAGAGCGATGACGACACCTTCCAACACCGACAAATCCCCGGAACAAGGCGGCGAAGGTTACAACCGTCCTCTCGACATTCCAGGAACCGCTGCATTCCAGCGCCCGGGCGCGACCGGCCCGCAAACACCGCGCGTTCCTGCGACGGGTGGTTATTCCGCGCCCGGTTATTCGACCAGCCCTTACGGTTCCACCCCTTCAACCGATGCACGTGGCAGCGCACGCCGCCTGGTCGTCGGCGAAGGCATCACCATGTCGGGCGAAATTGAATCGTGTGACACGCTGATCGTTGAAGGTACCGTCGAAGCCACGCTGAAAGGCGCAAGCATCTTGGACATCGCCGAAAGCGGTATGTTCTACGGCACCGTTGAAATCGACGAGTGCACCATTGCCGGCCGCTTTGAAGGCGACATCACGGTTAATGGCCGCCTGACCCTGAAAGCCAGCGGTTCCATCACCGGTTCCATCACCTACAAAGAACTGGCTGTCGAAGCCGGCGCCACGATCGACGGCAAAATGTCGCCGCTGAACGGCGCGAAGAAGGCCGAAAAAAAAGACACGAAGGGCGGCCTGAGAGCCCCTAAACTCGGCCAGGGCGGCGGCGAACTGCCTTTCGCCGGTCATGCCACGGCTGCTGAATAATCAGCTTTAAGACTTAAGCCTTTCAACATGCCATCCTTCGCGGATGGCATGTTTGTTTGTGGGGTGGTTTGTTTTAGGGTATGATTTTCTACATCCATCTTGCAAAACGAAACGGGAAAGACGCGACTGCCTATGCCATCAGAGTTTCCTGTCCGCCGCATCGCCTTCTGGATTTTTCTTTTTATTTTGCCGACTTTGCTGCTGTGAGGCTTTGAGTTTTTTAACAAGTCGCTGATCCCGTCCGCGCTGGCTTCCATTCCAGACAGTGCCAGCCTGCGCGAGGCGATGGACAGGCAGGTGGCAAAATCCCTGCGTGACCGCGTGGTCCGTAACCCGTCCCGCCTGCGCAAGCTGCGCAGTGAACAGATCATATCCATGCTGAATGAGCCTGATCTTCAGAGGGCGGAAGGTGAATACCGGCACTGGCAATATATTTCCAGCCAGTGCGTGCTCAACATCTATCTGAAATCACCTGGACCGATGGGGGAGGCGCCGTCCCGTCCCGTCCAGCATATCGATTTCCAGCCCAGGCGCCGGGCGCATACATTTCCGGTCGGTGAGAAGCCTGAGGGGATCGATAAAAGGAAATGTATGGCGTCATTGATGACGCGATAGCTTATTCCAGCGTCTTGAATTTATACGCGCATAAATCCCTGACCGGGCAGATCGGGCAATCGGGTTTTCTGGCCTTGCAAATATAACGTCCATGCAGGATCAGCCAGTGATGGGCGTGGCGTTTGAATTCTGCCGGGACGATTTTTTCCAGTTTGTCTTCGACTTGTTCGACCGTATCGCCAAGTGCAAGGCCGGTGCGGTTGGAAACGCGGAATATATGCGTATCAACGGCAATCGTCTCACGCCCGAAAGCGATATTCAGGACGACATTCGCGGTCTTACGCCCGACGCCGGGCAACCGGACCAAGGCATCACGATCCTGTGGCACTTCGCCGTTATGGTTTTCAATCAGCATCTGTGACAGGGCGATAACGTTTTTGGCTTTAGTGTTATACAAACCGATGGTCTTGATGTGTTCTTTCAGGCCGTCCTCGCCAAGTTTCAGCATTTTCTGCGGCGTGTCCGCTGCCTTGAACAGTTTTGCGGTGGCCTTGTTAACCCCCTTGTCTGTTGCCTGTGCGGACAGGACGACAGCGACGAGAAGAGTAAAAGGGTTTGTATAATCCAATTCGCCCTTTGGCGCTGGATTTTCCGTGCGCAGCCGTGTGAAAAAGTCCTGAACCTTTTGTTTCTGCACGCTTAAGTTCCTTGTTCGACTCATACTTTAGTTGTTTAATGATTGCACCGTATCATAATCAATAATCGAGCGGGGGGAGAAAGCATGTCTAATCTAAACAGGATAAAAGGCCAATTCACTGCAGCCCAGCAAGGAATTAAAAACAGGAATGTCGGTTCCTGTATGAGATTTTTTGAAGATTTATGCAAGCTCATGTCGGATCAGACTTTATCTGTAAAAATTGATCCCGATCTTTCTGACGATAAAAAAGTGTGTTTTGTTTTCGAGGGACTTATAGGATCAAATAATTTTCAAACTTTCGTGAATATTGAGTATGAGCTTAATAACTTTTATATGGGCGGCTTCTATCCGGTTTTAATTATACGTGATTCAAATAATGCAAGTCAGAAATATTCTCTGGCAGATCATGCTTCGATGACACGCGCCGTTTTTCCGCTCGGCACCTGTGCTGCCAATATCATGGCGCAGAATGAGGCAAAAAGTTTTTGTGTGAATGCCTGGAAAGCGGCGTTTCCATCCATACCCAAACCATAACGCAAGAAACGGATTGGCGTTTTGGCTTTGATCGCTTACATCTATTCCCATGAGCGATCTGAACATGAAAGTTATAGCCGAGGCGATCGATTATCTGGTGGCGCATTATGCAGACCAGCCGGACCTTGACGCGCTGGCCAAACGGGCGGGGTATGAACCCAGCTACTTCCAGAAACTGTTCAAGGACAAGGTCGGCATCAGCCCCAAGCGGCTGGTGCAGTTTATGAGCATGAGTCATGCGCGGGACTTATTACTAAGCGGTGCAAACACGCTTGAATCCGCGCAGGCGGTGGGATTGTCTGGCAACGGGCGATTGCATGATTTATTTGTCAGCATTGAAGGGGCAACGCCAGGCGAAGTGAAAAACCGGGGCGCTGGCATGGATGTTGTCTATGGGTTTCATGCGACACCGATTGGCGAAGTGTTAGTGGCGCAGACCGGGCGTGGCGTGTGCTATCTGGGGTTTCTTATGGACCAGGAGCGGGATGTGCCTATAGCCAAGATGAAGGCGCATATGCCGCTGGCGCGATATAGATCTAGCGATGAGGAAACTGCTGCGGCTATGGAACAGATCATGGCAATCTGGCGCGGGCAGGGTCGGGGCAGGCTGAAGCTCGACCTGTACGGCACCAATTTGCAGCTGCAGGTATGGCAAGCGCTGCTGCGCATTCCGACGGGCGAAACCGTGACCTATAAAGACGTTGCGGAACAGCTGGATAGGCCCAAAGCTTCACGCGCCATTGGCAATGCTGTGGGAGCCAATCCTGTCTCGCTGCTGATCCCATGCCACCGCGTGATCCGGGGCACGGGAATCATTGATAATTACGGCTGGGGCAGCCCGCGGAAGAAGGTTTTGCTGGGACTGGAGGCGGGCTTTACGGCATCCGTAAACCCTTGATTTATTGTCATAAATAATGTATGGTTCGGGCATGGTTTATCCCGTGAATAAAAATACGCAAGGTTTCAAGACCTTGGGCAATATTATGCCCTCAGATATGCGAACAATCGTAGAAACCATATCGAACGGGGGCCGAGATTATGCGCCGATCTTTTTGAAAGATCCGCAAACAGAGCTTTTAGGCGTTGTTGGGTCACAGGGTTTTTACAGGTTGGGCAGCCATGCTGATGGGCGGTCGGTGCTTTTGTTTGCTGAAAACCTACGACCTTGATCCCCATATTCATACTGATCCAGAATTCAAAAATAAAATTGCGCCGGGCTACTGGCTTTCGAATGATCCTGATCACCTTAAATATATCAAGGTTGTCGAGGCGCGCTGCGCGCACCGACAGCCTCTGGAGTTGTTAAGCCATAATGAACATTTCAAGGTGCAGTAAAAGAATGACAAGCTGGATTACGGTTTCCTGTATCGCGTCCATAAAAAATGTGGGTCAGCGGCGCCATTGCTTATGAATTGACACCTGCCAAAACCCGCAATCCGGATGATCCAGATGAAGAAATGCATATTTTGAAGTGCTATACAACGTGGCAGGAAAAAGGACGGCCTTTCAGCGCAATTAATGAAGGCATAACTGCCAACAAAATTAAAGGCACGATGAAGCTGGGCGCCGTATCGGCGCGTGACCATGGCTGAGGCTGAGGCCATGGTGCGTGAGGATTTTGCCAAGCGCGTCGACTTGGTGATGCGGGAGGTCGATCCTCGCATGATGGGGCGCATGGCCAAAGAACCGGATATGCATAGCGCATTGTCTCCGCCCCTTACAAAATCAAAAGATAAAGCGAAAGCTTTCACAGCGACCTATGCCGTTCGACTTTTACAGGGCGTACAGGCAAAATACAATGTCCTGAAAGCGCCTACCATTTTGGCTACCACAGGCAGGATCATTTATTATGTTTGTTCCGAATGGCTGGTTCGTGGTCTGGGCGGAGCAGCCAAGCAGTTATTGCTGAGCGGTGTAGAATTGTTTACCGGAACCATGAAAAGACCTATACGCAATGATATGATAGATAACGCCGCCCATACATTCTGGAAGCGTGGTTTCACATACGCAGGGGCTGCTCAATATTGCCCGCTGGATATGAAGCAGGCCAAAATGATTGGCTTGATGACGTATGACGATGCCAATATCAGGCCTGATGACGGTGCAATCCTGCGTCAAGGGCTGGAGCCTGACTGGATAATACGCAGCCTTTACACCATTCATGACAGCCCGCCCGGATCGATTATAACTATGCGTAACAATGATCACGCATCGCCTGTCCATGTGAAGCAGCCAAACGGGCTGGAGATTTATTATATGATTGATCAAAAAGTCAGGTACGCGCGGTATCGTCCTGACTATGAGTATTCCTGCATTCAGCCATTGCCGGAACCTGTAAAGGATTTTCTGCGTCAGCATAACGGGTTCGTCAAAATTGTAAGAAATCCGATCGATAATTCCCTGACATCGAGCTGGATTGATGAAGGCGATTTGCTTGCGGATATGGAAGTCGAAGCTTTGAAACCGGCTTTACCCAAACCCAAAAGAATTGATCTTAGTATCCTCAATGATTTTAATGTGGCGGCTGCAGCGGAAGCAAAGCCCAAGAGCAAACTGGCGCGTGGATGGGACAAAGTGGGAGATCTGATTCATCTGGCTAAAGAAAAAGCCGGAATGGCAGTACCTGAAAGTCGCCATGCCTTAACGCCGAAGCAGATATATCTTGAAGAGGGGCTTGGCAGGCGCGTGCCGGTTTTTATAACCCCAGCACATCCTTCATCGCATACAGGCCCGGTTTCTGTCCCGCAACCCATTGCGCCGCTTTAAGCGCACCACGCGCGAAGAGTCGGCGGTCGGTGGCGATGTGGGAGAGTTCGATGCGTTCACCTTCGCCGTAAAATCCGACTGTATGTTCACCCACGACATCGCCGCCGCGGCGCACGGCGAAGCCGATGGCGCCTTGCGGACGGGAGCCTGATCTGTCGAAGGTAGGGTGGTCAGGGGCTGCAACGGCACGGCCTTTGGCGGCGGATTTTCCAAGCATCAGTGCTGTGCCGGATGGGGCATCAACTTTGCGTTTATGATGCGTTTCCAGCACTTCAATATCCCATTCAGGCCCAAGCTTTTGTGCCGCTTGTTCGATAAGGGCAGAGAGAAGCGTGACGCCGATGCTGGTATTGGCGGCATAGACGATAGGGCATTCTTTCGACGCATCCTGCAATTCCTTTTCCTGCGCGGCGTTCAGGCCGGTGGTGCCGATGACCATAGGCTTATGCGCCTTTGCTGCTAGCCAGACGAGTTTTGAGGTGGCGTCAGGTGTGGAGAAATCGATGATGATATCAGAATTGAGGAGGAGAGTTTCGGGAGAGTCGGTGATTGTATAATTTTCTGGTTCTTTTGGCAGGGAGCGGGCCAGGCCAGAGGAGAGGACGACGCCGTTCCATATATTTGTCTGCAGTTCTTGCACCAATAACTGGCCGACACGCCCTGTGCAACCGCTGATACCGATTTTTGTGATGCCGACAGTCATGGTTTAATCTTTCAGATCGTCCCACAGTTCCTTCATTTTTGAGAAGAAGCCGGACGCTTCGGGACTGTGTTTCAGGGCTTCCTTGCCAGTCATGGTCTGGTCCAGTTGTCTCATCAATTCCTGTTGTTTCTTGGTCAGGTTGACGGGAACTTCGACCTGCAGTTCGACATACATATCGCCGGACTGGTCAGATTTCATGATCGGCATGCCTTTACCCTTCAGGCGCACACGCTGGCCGTTCTGGGTACCGGCCTTTATGCTGAAGCGGGTTTTTTTGCCGTCGACTGTCGGGACTTCAAGATCACCGCCGAGCGCGGCCTTGGTCATTGGGATTGGCACGCGGCAGTATAAATCCGTACCTTCGCGCTGGAAGAATTTATGCGGTTTGATGGCGAGCAGGATGTAGAGGTCACCAGGAGCGCCTCCACGTGTGCCACCTTCACCTTCGCCGGTCAGGCGGATGCGGCGGCCGGTATCGACACCTTGCGGGATTTTGACTTTGAGGGTTTTTTCCCTGCGGATTGCGCCCTTGCCGCCGCATTTATCGCAGGCTTCGCGAATGATTTTGCCCGCGCCCTGGCAAGTGGGGCAGGTGCGTTCGATGGTGAAGAAGCCCTGCTGCATACGCATGCGACCCTGCCCGTCGCAGGTCGGGCATTTTTCCTCGCCCGTGCCTGGCATGGCGCCGGATCCCGTGCATTTGTCGCAGGTTTCGTTGATGGGAATCTTGATCGTGGATTCCTTGCCGGTAAACGCTTCCTCCAGCGTGATTTCCATCGTGTACTGAAGGTCGGAGCCGCGTTGCGGGCCGGTTTTTTGCTGGCCGCCGCGATTCATGAAATCGCCGAACATGCCTTCGAAAATATCGGAGAAGGATCCACCCATGCTGGAGAAGTCAGGACCTTGCCGCCCACCACCGCCCGCCGCGAAATCGGTGGTGCCGAACTGGTCATAGGCCGCGCGTTTTTGAGGGTCTTTCAGGACGTCATAAGCTTCGTTGACTTCCTTGAATTTTGCTTCGGCGGCCTTGTCGTCTTTATTACGGTCAGGATGATATTTCAGCGCCATCTGGCGATAGGCCTTTTTCAGCTCATCCGCGTTTGCTGACTTTTCGACACCCAGAATTTTATAAAAGTCCTTGGACATTCTTATCCGCTGTGATGCGCTTATTTTTAAAAGAAGATGCGGACCATGCAATTATGGCCCGCACCTTTAAAATTAAATTACTTGCTTTCATCCACATCCGTGAAATCGGCATCGACGACATCGTCCGCACTGCCCGCACCGTTAGCCTGGGCATTGTCAGGCGTGCCCGCGGATTTCTCCTGGGCCTTGCGGTAGGCAAGTTCGCCGAGTTTCATGCTGGCCTGGGTCAGGGCGTTGATGAGATCGCGGATTTTGGCCGCGTCTTCACTGTCCAGAACATCCTTCAGGTCTTTAATCGCCGTTTCGATAGCCGATTTCTCCGCGTCAGGAAGGTCGCTGCCCAGATCCGCGATGGCTTTTTCAGCCTGGTGGATCATGGACTCGCCCTGGTTGCGGGCTTCGATGACTTCGCGTTTTTTCTTGTCGGCTTCCGCGTTCGCTTCGGCATCGTCGACCATCTTTTTGATGTCGGCATCGGACAAGCCGCCCGAAGCCTGGATCTTGATGGCCTGTTCCTTGCCGGTGGCCTTATCCTTCGCCGCCACATGAACGATACCGTTGGCGTCGATGTCGAAGCTGACCTCGATCTGCGGTATGCCGCGCGGGGCAGGGGGAATGCCGACCAGGTCGAACTGGCCCAACATTTTGTTGTCCGCCGCCATTTCACGTTCGCCCTGGAAGACGCGGATCGTGACCGCGCCCTGGTTATCTTCAGCTGTCGAGAAGGTTTGCGACTTTTTGGTCGGGATGGTGGTGTTGCGGTCGATCAGGCGTGTGAACACGCCGCCCAGCGTTTCGATGCCGAGCGAGAGCGGGGTCACGTCGAGCAGCAGCACATCCTTCACGTCGCCGCGCAGGACGCCGCCCTGGATGGCCGCGCCATCGGCGACGACTTCGTCAGGGTTCACGCCTTTATGTGGCTCTTTACCAAAGAACTCCTTCACCGTTTCGATGATTTTGGGCATGCGGGTCATGCCGCCGACCAGAACCACATCGTCGATTTCAGAGGCTTTGATGCCTGCGTCCTTAATTGCGGCTTTCAGCGGTTCGATGGTGCGTTTCACCAGGTCGTCGACCAGGCTTTCCAGCTTGGCGCGGGAGAGCTTGATATTCAGGTGTTTCGGGCCCGAAGAATCCGCCGTGATAAAGGGCAGGTTGATTTCGGTCTGCGCGGTGGAGGACAGTTCGATCTTTGCCTTTTCCGCGGCCTCCTTCAGACGCTGCAGGGCCAGCTTGTCATTGCGCAGGTCGATGCCCTGTTCCTTTTTGAATTCATCGGCCAGATAGTCGATGATGCGGGCATCGAAATCCTCACCGCCAAGGAAGGTATCGCCATTGGTGGATTTGACTTCGAACACGCCGTCGCCGATTTCAAGGACGGAGATATCGAACGTGCCGCCGCCCAGATCGTAAACGGCAATCGTGCCGCTTTTGCGCTTGTCGAGGCCATAAGCCAGGGCAGCCGCGGTCGGTTCGTTGATGATGCGGAGGACTTCAAGACCGGCGATCTTGCCGGCGTCTTTCGTGGCCTGGCGCTGGGAGTCGTTGAAATAGGCGGGGACCGTAATAACGGCCTGCGTCACTTTTTCACCGAGGAAGCTTTCGGCGGTTTCCTTCATTTTCTGAAGGATCATCGCGGAAATCTGGGACGGGGCATAGCCTTCGCCGTCGATTTCCACCCATGCGTCGCCATTCGTGCCTTTTACGATTTTAAAGGGGGCGGTCTTGGCCATTTTCTGGACATCGGCGTCATCGAAACGGCGGCCGATCAAACGTTTTACGGCATAAACCGTGTTATCCGGGTTGGTGACGGCCTGACGCTTGGCGGGCTGGCCGACCAGGCGTTCGCTATCCTTTGTGAAGGCCACCATGGACGGAGTGGTGCGGGCGCCTTCGGCGTTTTCGATAACACGGGATTCCTTGCCTTCCATGACAGCCACGCAGGAATTGGTGGTGCCAAGGTCGATACCGATTACTTTACTCATTGTTATTCCTCTCATATTTGGCAAATACACCAGCGGCCCGACAGCCGGCACCGCTGCGATTCCCTTGATTGACAACGGTTAATGCTTGCGGCCATGGAATATAGCACAAGCTTCCCCGATTGCCAGAGGGTAGATAGCCTGAAAGGCTACGCCTTTTCAACTATCTAAACCGTATACGTAGCAGGAAAGGGATGGATCAGTTGTTTTTTGATGGCTTAAGGATTAGGCGAACGTTGCATACCTGAATATGCTTGCTGACAATGGTCATAAATGGCCTGATTAAGCAACGGCTCCAGACTTTAATATCTTTAAAAAGGGTAGGAAGGCCGTTCAGGTAATGCCGTTGGTTTGCCAACGCCAAGACTTAAGCCATCGAGAAAGCCATTTGCCAAAATTTTGAAAGTGCGGACAAGCTGTTCATGTTTAAAATCATTTAATTTTTTCTTCTTTAGCTCCTCGACCCTCTTCCAAATTTGCTCTTGGGCTTCGCTGTGAAATTGATCCAAGCGTTCATTCATGCGTAATAAGGCAAGATAATCATCAGAATCGAAGATCATGTTAAGCTTCCGTATTCACTTTGCGGCCAGCGCTACCCGTCCCGTCATCCTTCGCCACGCCGACTCGGGCGGGGCGGAGGAGGCGGCCGTGGAGGGGGTAGCCGGGTTCGGCGATCTGGATCACGGTGCCCGCGGGTTTGCCGGTGCCGGGCGCTTCGAAGATCACTTCATGGAAGTTGGGGTCAAACATTTCGTTCGCGGGCATGATTTTTTTGATGCCGTGCTTTTCGAAGGTACGCAGCATTTGCTGTTCCATTGCGGCGACGCCTGCGATCAGGTTGCGGATGCGGTCATCGCCTTCGTTTTCATCTCTTCCGGGATGGCGTCGATGCGCGCTGGAAGTTATCTGAGAAGTCCAGCAGGTCGCGGGCAAGCGGTGACGGCGTATTTTGCGGCGTCCTCACGTTCCTTGATGGCGCGGCGACGGGTATTCTCAACCTCGGCCAAGGGCGCAAAGCCTGGTCGCGCGCGCCAGCCGGGCTCGGCCTGCAGAAAGGTGGCCTGTTCCTGGGATGTATCCAATGCATCGCTTTGTTCCTGCGCGTCGCCGGGCAGGGGCATATCAGGATTTTCTAAATAGTCTGGGTTTTGTGTCATCGTATCGGGTTTCATTCACTCATAATCGCCAGGCGCATGGGCAAAAACCTGTACGCTGTGGCTTGACTGCTGCGGGCCTTCGGCACCGTAGATTGTTGACGGAACATTGATGGAACCCAGTGACACGCTTTCGGCGATATTGGGGTCTTTTGCAACCATTCCGCTTTTATCCACGTAATAGAAACTGTCTTCATCTTCAAGAGGAGATGTAAACCCCGGCAGTTCTGATTCAAGTGGAACAAGCCCTTTTGATCCCGCAAGTTTTTGTATTTCGCCAGCTATATCAGCGCTGTCACTGTCGCTTCCGGCCTTCAGGATTACGGTGCCTTCGGGATAAAACCACAATTTCATGGGATTTTTGAGATAGTCTATATTTCTCGGGGCATACCGGGTTCCGGTGCTCGGGCTTTCTTTGGATGGGGTCAGTTCGACGGAATGATCGGTGACCTTAATGTCGTAGCCGTTAACATTGCCTGGCGTGCCGAATTCAACCAGGGTCGTTCCATTTTCTTTCAGGATGGCGGGCGACAGAGGTATTTCAGCCGAAGGATAGAACGAACGGTTCGGGCAGGGTTTTTTATCCCTGGATTTACGCATGGCATCGATGCCTGCAGGCTCACCGGCATCGATCTTCAGCTTTTTCATCTGAAATTCCATGGTGTAAGGAATTTTGCCGAATTTAGCGCAGCCGGTCGTGTTGTATTCGGTGGACAGGCGGATGACGAAGGCGTTTTTTTCACCATCTGCTGTGACAGGCATGCGGGCCATCGATATTTTCAGGGGCTGGCGGTTATCCTTAGGCGTCTTGATCCAGGACGCGACCTGCTGGGCCGTTGCAGGCTGAAGCGGCGCAAGCACGGCCATCCCCAGAAAGAGCGCGAATACTATGTGTTTGATCATCACGGCGTTCCCTTTAAAAATTGCAGGCCCAAGTCTAGCCGTTTTCAGGTGGGGGCGTAAACGGGCAATGTGGCTTGTCCTGGTTGAAATGCCGAGTTGTGCCTGTAACCCTGGAAATTTTTCCAATAATCAGGCCTTTCGGCAACCGGGACGGCCGCCCAGCCATCATTCAGGACAGCCAGTTCAGGATCCAGAAACAGGCCGTCTTTCATGATCAATTCACCATCGAGTTCCATTGTGCCCTTATTGGTGAGCATGGCGGTAATGTCCCAGTGATCTTTCGAGTCGTTGCCATTGTCGACATGGACCGTCTGGTTGCCGTAGCGTGTATAGGTATAAGCCTTGCCAAGGGCAACGTGGAAACTTGGGCCGATTTTCTCCACCAGTAACATGTTCAGAACGTGCCGCCTGAGATGAGGATTAGTGCCTTTGCCGAATTCGCCTATATAATAATTATTTGGATCACGATCAAGAAAGCGCTGGAAATATTCAGCGCCTTCGGCTGCTTCAAACTTAACGAGCTTGCCTTTCTCAAAATGCAGTGTCAGGTCGCGTATGGTTTTGCCTGCCTCGTATTCAAAAAGCCCTTTGGCCACAATAACACCGTTGACACTGTCGCGTCTGGGTGCACTGAAAACTTCGGATCCGGGATTGTTGCGCGCGATCAGGCTATTGCAAAACGTAAAATGCTTGCCTTGCTCATCAACGAACTCCATCGAAATATCGGTGCCGTCACCGCTGGTCAGCCGCATTGTGTGGCATTTATCGAGTTTGGCGATTAAATATTCCTGCGCCTTACCAATATGGAGCCAAGGTTGATCGCATAGTTCGAAGAACAATTTAATATATTCATCGTAAGGAATGTTATCGAGAAGGGCGTCTTTCTCGGTAGGTATGCAGGTCAGATTATAATCCAGTGTGCCATTGCTGACTCGATCAGAAATAGGTTTTGTCAGTTTGGTGTAAAGAAGATCTTTACCAGGATCAATGGTAATCAGGTCTTCATTGTGGTTAAGGCAAACGCAGGTCAATCGCTTCGTTGCATCTTCATATTTGTTGTTATTCCATTGTGCCAGCGCAGGCATATTTTCATCCGTGCAGTGCTTTAATATAAGTCGCTCAAAATTCGGTGCGCCGTCGAATTTAATATCAATGTCAATGCCATCACGCAGGGCATTTTCGAATAGCTTGCATCCAACATATCGGGCGAGTTCGCCCAGCCTTAAAACAGTTTTCTCGTGAGGTAGCGGCTTTTTTTGATGATAGAGTTTTGCAACCAGGCTGTCCTGCAAATCAAGGCTTGCCGGCGGTATGGCATAGTCTTTCCATGTTGGCGCAGTAAGTTTTGATAGTTCTGTTTGAAAGGATGTAGAGTTTTCCAATCCAGCTGCAAAAATGGCTGCAAGCCTGTCGGTGCGGCAACCCAGTTCTATCGCATCGTCCAGCGACAAAAAATCCTGTTCAAAAGCTATTTTTACAGCTTCTGCTTCTGCTTCATAAAGGGAGCCTTGTGAAGCTAAAACATTTAAAAAATTATAAGCGCGAGTAAAATACGGTGCGATTTCAAAAGTTTTCATGATAGACCTTCCTGTATCTTTTGTTATAGCAACTAAAATCCTTTTTTGGCGAATCCTTTTCCCGGCTGGCCGTACCCGTCGCCTTTGTTCAGGATTATGCCGGGTTTCCATTCCGTGACAATCCGGGCCAGGTTCGGGCGGTCGCGTTCCTCCGGTTGTTCGGCGGGGGTGCCTATATGGATAAAACCGGCGATGTTTTCTGTGGGGCCAAGGCCCAGGCCTTCGCGGAATATGGGGCTGTAGCTGTACCATTCGGTCAGCCAGGCGGTGGCGAAGCCGAGGGCGTTGGCGGCAAGGGACAGGTTCATGCAAGCCGCACCGGAGGACAGGATTTGTTCCCAGGCTGGGTTTTTGCTTTCGCGGATGATACTGACCACGCCGATCACCAGAGGCGCGCGCATAAAGCGTTCAGCTTCGAGGTCCAGCTTGGCGGGAGAGGCGTCCGGTTCTTCGGCCAGCCAGGCTTTTTTCAGCAGGTCGCCGATCTGGTGGCGCGCATCGCCTTTAAAGATGATGAAATGCCACGGAAACATCTTGCCGTGATCCGGTACGCGCGTTGCGGCGGTCAGGATTTGTTCGATCTGTTTGTCGTTCGGGCCGGGGCCGGTCAGTTTCTTGGTGCTACGCCGACGGAGCAGGTAATCGATGACGGCGGGATCAGGCCTGCCTGTATACAGGGTGTTCATTGCGCGGAGTCCTGCAGCTTGCCGGGAGGCGGGAACGATAAAATGAAAGCGGCTCCGCCATCTGGCAGGTTTTCCACGCTGACATTGCCGCCATGAATTTGCATGATGCGGCTGACGATAAAAAGGCCGAGACCGGCGCCGTTGCCGCGCTGGCGGTCAGGGCGGCTGAATTTGCCGAAGATTTTTTCCTTGTCCGCCGCGGCGACGCCTGCGCCCTTGTCGCTGATTTTGATGGTTGCGTCATTCAAGGAAACCGTTATGGGTGACGCCTTTGGCGTATATTTAAGTGCGTTTTCAAGCAGGTTGCGAATGGCGCGGCAGATGCTGTCGAAATTACCGCGCACCAGGACTGGATGTTCGATGCCCATAACTTCAAAATTCCGCCCGTCCTTGACCATCAGCGGCCAGATAGATTGAGAGACGGATCGCACGGTTTCCGCCAGATCCACCTCATGCATATCCATGGTTTCGGGGGATTCCAGCCGTGCTGTGTCCAGAAGCTGTGCCACCAGCCGCGCCATGGTATCGACATCGGCGCGCATTTTTGCCGCTGTGTCCTTATCCTGCAGCAGATCGACATGAGAACGAAGAATGCTGAGCGGGGTACGCAGTTCGTGCGCGGCATTGGCGATGAAATCTTTCTGCGCGATAATGCCGGCCTCCAGACGATCCAGCGCATCATTGACCGCGTATGCCAGCGGACGGATTTCATGGGGGAAAATACCGGCGTTCAGACGGATGTCCGGCTTGCTGAAAGAAATTTCCTCTGCCTGTTTCAATGCCTTTGTGATGGGAGACATGATCAGTTTGATGGTCATGGCAATCACCAGCATCAGCAGAAACAGAAACGGCACGCCGAACATTGCGATACTGCGAAAAAAAGATTCAGGAAATGTTTCAATTTCAATTTGTGAGAGCGCTATAGCACAAAAAACGCAGATGTAGATCATAGTGGCGGTGAGTACGCCAAACATCAGAAGGCTGGTGATCGAACTCTGTTTATCGTCTTCATTTTCTCTCATGAAGATGGCTCCGCTAACAAATAGCCGATGCCGCGCAGTGTGTGGATCTCGATATTCGCACCCGCCGTCTCCAGCTTTTTGCGCAGGCGGTGGACCAGGACTTCAATGGAATTGGCGGAGCCGGTTTCGCCGTAGCTGTAAAGGCGGCTTTCGATCCGTTCCTTCGGCAGGACCTGACCGATGCCGCGCATCAACTGTTCCAGAAGATCGAGTTCGCGGCGGCTGAGGCGTATGGATTGTCCGTCCACGGTCACTTCGCGGTTTTCGGCATGATAGGACAGATTGCCCGCGTTCAGGATGCTGCCCAGCGACTGGCCGGGGCGCCGGAGCAAGGCGCGGATGCGCGCGGCCAGTTCTTCAATGGCGAAGGGTTTGACGAGGTAATCATCGGCGCCGCCGTCCAGTCCCTTGATGCGGTCATTCAGCCCGTCGCGCGCCGTCATGATAATGACAGGGACGTTTTTGTTGGCCGCGCGGAGATCGCCGAGCAAAGACAGACCATCGCGGTCGGGCAGGCCCAGATCAAGGATTACAAGGTCATAGCTCTGCGCGCTGAAGGCGGAAAGCGCCTCCTCAGCGGTAAAAGCATTGTCCGCCTCAAGTCCCGCTTCACGCAGACCCGATTGCACGACTTCAGCCAAACGGGGGTTGTCCTCGACCAGAAGTAATCTCATGGCGGGGATTATACAGCATATTTTTCAATGTGTTAGCAGAAAATTACAAATTTTTTGCTTTTGTAAGCTTTCTGTCAGGCAGAGGGGATAAGATTAGAGAATAGACATATTTCGATTTGTTTATAGCTTCAGTCCTCCTCAGACAGAAGTCTTCAGAAAACAACCCGGCGCTCACACCACGCCGGGTTTTTTCATGCCTTAAGGGATTGATGGCGCATCAGGCAAGGGGGCGGATACGGGGCGGCCTGCTGCGGGGGCTTTTGCGCCGAACCTTTCATTGGCCAGTCTGGACAATGTCCGAAAATCGGTCTTTCCAATCGGAAGTCTGGGAAAATCCTTCTTTTCAAAATAGATGATGTCGCGGGGTATGCCGAGAACGCGATGCCCGCTCGCCTTCGCAAAATCGATCAGGCAGGAAGTGGTCAGCGCCTTGTCCGTGGTGCAAAGGACAAATTTTTCTTCGCCGCAGGTGACGATGGCGTGGTCTGCGTCTTTTTCGTCAGATGCGGCCTCGACCAGGTTCTGAATAGAAAGGCGGGTTATTTTTTCACCGCCGATATTGATCCGGTCGCGCAGCATGCCCGCACGGCCCTTGATGTGGATAAAATCTTCTCCATCTATCGTGGCGATATCGCCCGTGTCCAACCATCCGTCTGGTGGCGGGACCAGGATGCCGGGATTGCTTGGCATGATATATCCCATCATGATGTTCGGTCCTTTGACATGCAGGACTTTCTCACCTTCGATGTCAGGGTCTTCCACAAGCATGGCTTCCATGCCGGGCAAGGCCCTTCCCACGGATCCTTTTTTATGAGCGCGCGGCGTATTGGCGGCGATACCTGGCGCCGCTTCGGTCATGCCATAGGCTTCTTCCAGTCTTTTGCCGAATTTAGTCAGATAAAGATCATAGGTGGCGGATTTCAGCTTCTCCGAACCTGTGATGAAAATGCGCATTGCGGCCATGTTCATAGAGGTTGCCCGCATGGCCAGCTTTTGGAAAAAAGTATCGCTGCCATAAGTTATGGTCGACCTTTCAAGTTCCAGAAGTCTGGCAATGTTTTGTGAGTCGAGCGGTGAGGGATACAGAAAGGTTTCGACACCGTTTAATACCGGCATCAGGGTTCCCATCAGCCCCATGGCGTGGAAGACAGGGCCGGCATTCAGCACCCGGTCCTCAATCGTAAAAGGGAAGGCGCTGTGCAATTGCTCCGCCTGCGCCAGAATATTCCTGGAATTCCAGACCACGCCTTTCGGCGGGCCTTCGGAGCCTGACGTAAACAGGATGGTTATGGGGTCTTCAGGATTATCGATGCCTTTTGGTACCGGGTACAGGCCGCGGGTCTGCAGAAAGCCCCTGAGTTTGTCGAACTTGGTTACGCTTGCCACGACATCTTCCAAGTAGACGATTTTATATTTTTCGGACAGGGCGGCGATGTCTTTTTCAATCTTGAGTTTTTTCACCAGTCTTTGTGATGTGATGATCGTCGTCGCCCTTGCTGTTTCCATGCAGGAAGCAAGACGGGCGGCGCCGTCTGTGGGGCCGAGCATCGCGGGTACGTGGCCGTAGGTTGGCAGGCCCAGAAACGTTAAAATACTGGGGACGCTGGTTGGTAAAAGAACGCCTACGCCTCTGATTTTTTCATCGTGCGTATCCGCCTGGTTCTGCCTGACAATCGCATCAAGTTTACGACCCAGGACGTAGCATCCTGCACGCAGTCTTCCGAAAGTCATGCCCGATGTATTCGGATCTTTTAAAATGACACGGCCATTGCCGAATATCCCAGCAACGGCTTTTAAGCGCTCCAAAAGAGGCTGTTTAAGATGCTGTGCCATTAAAGGCAATTCCAGCATGATACGTTCCATGCGCCGTATTCTTAAGGCCTTCCTTTCCCTGTTCGACAGTCCTTCGGGAATATCAAGGCTGCGCTGCGGGCCGAAGGTTACATCCAGTTTGGGGAATAGTTTTTTGGGATAGTAAGGCATGCGCGTCAGCTGCCCTTTTAATCCCTCAAACCCTTCAACATAGGCGGTTTGTATGGTTGCTTCCCCGTTATCTATGATGGCGGCGGCACCTTCATAGATCGACATCAGCGTTCCGGTGCGGCTTAATGCGCCTTCGGTAAACACAACGAGCGGCACATTGTCCTTTACCATCTTTGTCATTCTGCGGATGGGCGCCCCCGAACCTTCGTCGATCGGGATAATTTCGTATTTCGACATCAGCCAGCCGACCAGCGGCATGCGCATGCCGCGTTCCATGAACGTCCTGTCCATGGCAAAAGCCGGTTTGAAGGGTAAGGACAATGCAATTGCCGGCGCGTCGAAGAGGGACATGTGATTAGAGACAATGACAGTCGGCTTGCCCTTCATATCTTTTATATTTTCTAACCCATGCGCCTGCAGACCAAACAAATCCCGGGCGAGAAAGCGAAGAATGCCACGTACGATTTTTTCCTCTGTGGAAAAGGTATACGGATCCTTGGCGGCGGGTTGGGCTAAGTCATCCATTTTAAATCCTTTTTTGATTACATATTGCTTCTAGCCGCTTTCTTATGGCTTGTCGAGGGGGCTTTTTGGGAAATTGTAAGTTTTCTGTCAGGTGAATCATCTATCCTTAAAGAATAGAGACATTGATTTGTTTTTTACTTCAGTCCTCCTCAGACGGAAGTTTCAAAAGACCCGGCGCCACACCCGCCGGGTTTTTTCATGTTTTGTGCGCCTTCAGGCTGCCAAGTTTCGAGACAAATTTTAGCTAAGCGCAGAAGTATTCTTTGTAAAAAAGCAAAATTAGGATCCAGACTCATTAAATCCACCATATCACAGTAGCAGCGAGACAGATGGCGGACAGGAAGTTTTTGACGTTCCTGTCGAAGCGCGTTGCGATTCGGCGGAAGTCCTTGAGGCGGCAGAACATGCGTTCGATGATG
>JBGAQU010000054.1:0-18777 GCA_044220535.1 Alphaproteobacteria bacterium
TGCGGTTTGATGGCGTCGCCTTTCTGCGTGTAGGCGAGGCAGTCGCGGCCGCGCCATTTGTCGATGGTCTTCCACCATTTTTTCAGTTCGGGCGCTTTGGCCTTGTATTTCTTTTCGGTCCAGATTTCGAGCATCAGTGCCAGCGTCTTGCCAGCTACGCCGACAATGCCGAGATCTACCTCGACTATTATATTGATGGAGGAGGGATCGACATCGACATGGATTTTGTGGGAATCGGGGGAGAAAGCATCGACGCGGCCGGTGACGCGGTCATCGAAACGCGCGCCGATATTGATCATCAAATCGCAGCCATGCATGGCCATGTTGGCTTCATAGGTGCCGTGCATGCCGAGCATGCCGAGCCATTGTTTGTCACTGGCCGGATAGGCGCCGAGGCCCATCAGCGTGCTGGTGATCGGAAAGCCGGTGAGGCGGACGAGGTCGGTCAGGAGTTTCGAGGCTTCGGGGCCTGCGTTGATGACGCCGCCGCCGGTGTAGAAGACCGGGCGTTCGGCGCGGGCCATCATGGCGACCGCATGTTCGACGCGGCGGCGGTCGGGATCGAGGCGCGGTTCATAGACGCGGTTGCGGGGGCGGTCCTTGGTGTATTGGCCTTGGGCGAACTGGATATCCTTCGGGATGTCGATGACGACGGGGCCAGGGCGGCCCGTGCGCGCGACGTGGAAGGCTTCGTGGATGATGCCGGAGAGTTTGTTGACGTCCTTTACCAGGTAATTATGCTTGGTGCAGGGGCGGGTGATGCCGGTGGTATCGGCCTCCTGAAACGCGTCGTTGCCGATCAGGAAGGTCGGAACCTGGCCGGTCAGGCACACGATGGGAATGGAATCCATCAGCGCGTCGGTCAGGCCGGTGACGGCGTTGGTGGCGCCGGGTCCGGAGGTGACAAGGACGCAGCCGACTTTGCCGGTGGAGCGGGCATAGCCTTCGGCGGCGTGCACAGCCGCCTGTTCATGGCGGACGAGGATGTGGCGGATCTTATCCTGCTGGAACAGCGCGTCGTAAATGGGCAGCACCGCGCCGCCGGGATAGCCGAAGATGGTGTCAACGCCCTGGTCTGCGAGGGCTTTGATCACCATCTCCGCGCCGGGCATGGCCGGGCCGACAAGCGCGATGGGCGCCGTAGTGGCGGCCTGGTTTTTGGCGGGCTGGTTCTTTGAAATCGTTTTACGCATGCACCCTCGGCAGATTTTTTGTTTCCATTATTTAGCCATGGATTTTGATAAAATGGAATAAATAAGGTTATTTAATTACAAAAATGAAAGATTATTAGGTTTATTATTACGTGAGTGGAGGGCTGGTATGCGTTTTGTGCAATGCCGCATTTAAGCAGTTATAGTTTTTACATTGGCATCAGGTTTTATCTGATGCCTGAACCATGTCACCTGCCGTTTCGCGTATTGGCGGGTTTCGGCTTTGGCGGTGGTGATGGCATCTTCCAGGGACATGCGGCCTTCGGTGTGGGCTTTCAGGGCACGGTAGCCGAGGGCGTTTTCGACCGGGTATGCGCCGGTACCGGTGAAGGCAGCGACTTCGTCGAGTGCGCCGTTTTGTAGCATGTGGTCGAAACGGGTGTTGCAGCGATTGTATAACGTTTCACGATCGGGCAGGACGAGGGTGATGTGGAAGAGCCAGGCTGCAGGCGGGGCTTCGCGGGGCGCCGCCTGCCATTCGTTCAGGGATTTTCCGGTGGCGGTCATGACTTCCCAGGCGCGGATCAGGCGCTGGGTGTCGTTGGGGTGGAGGCGTGCGGCCATGACGGGATCGATGGTTTGCAGTTCGGCATGGAAGGCAGGGTTGCCACGTTCGGATTGCAGCGCCACGGCCTGGGCGCGGATTTCGGCGGGCATGTCAGGTATTGGAGACAGGCCATAGAGAAGTGCGCCGATGTACAAGCCCGTGCCGCCGACGAGGATCGGTGTCTGGTTTGCATTCAGGACTGTGTTGATTTCCCGGATGGCGAGGCCGCGCCATTGCGCAGCGCTGCAGGGTTGATCGGGCGGCAGGACGCCGTAGAGGCGGTGGGGGATGGATTGTTTGTCTTTATCGGACGGCTGGGCGGTCAGGATGGGGAGTGCGTTGTAGATCTGCATGGAATCGGCGTTGATGATGACGCCGTTTTTTTCCCGCGCCATTTGCAAAGCGAGGGCGGATTTGCCGCCGGCGGTGGGACCGGCGATGATGTGGATAGTAAATTTTGTCATCAAACCTGTTTGCAAAGACTACACAATATATTCATAAATCACATTCTGGCTTGACGTCTATTGAGTTATGTCGTTCTTTCATCACATTAAATTTCCAAGGAGGTTTTTTTATGTCTAGTGAGATTGAGCTTGGCGTTTTGGCTTTACCCGTTGCCGCTGGTGTTTTAGGCGGTATTACAGCTTTATTTAATAAAAAAGTTGGTATGCCCGCGAAAATCGTTGGAGGATTGACAGCTGCCGGAGCTGCATTTGGAAGCTACGTATTAATGAGCATCATGACCAGTGAAGATCGAAGCGGGGCCGGTATGGTCGGAATGTTTTTGTATCCAGCCATAAATGCTGCGGCTTTAGTCTTAAGTGCCTACTGTCTTGGGGCTACAGTTGAAGCGATGCGTCACCCTGCGCCTCCCGCTCCAAAACCTTAAGTTTATTTGCCTGTTTTCGGCTTTAAGGCAATAAACCTTACATCGCCGCCGCGGTTGACCATCAACAGGATGGAGGTCAAGCCGGATTTGCGGGCAGAGTCCATAAGGGTTGAGACATTGCCTGGGGTGGTAACGGGGGTTTTGTTGATTTCGGTGATCACATCGCCCTGGGTCAGGCCTTTTTCGGCGGCTTCGGACATGGGTTCGACGGATGTGACCAGCGCGCCCTTTACCTCTGCCGGGATGTTGTAGTTGCGGCGGTCGATGGCGTTGATGGAATCCACCGTCATGCCGATGCCGGAAATTTTAACGCCGTTATCGGTATGGGTGTCCACAGGTGGCTGGTCGTTGTCGCTGTCATCATCCTGCGTGTCTTTTTCGGCTTTTTCGAGCTCCCCGAGCTGGACGGTGGTGTCCTGTTTTTTACCGTCGCGCCAGTAGACGAGTTTTACTTTCTTGTCGATTTCCGTTTCCGCCACGGCGCGGGGCAAAGTGCGCATGGCATCGATGGCGCGGCCGTCGAATTCCAGGATGACGTCGCCGGATTTCAGGCCGGCTTTCTGTGCCGGGCTGCCGGGCGCGACGCTGGCAATCAGCGCGCCCTTCGTGCCGTCCAGCTTCAGGCTGTCGGAAATATCGGGCGTAATGCTTTGAATTTTTACACCGATCCAGCCGCGGCGCGTATGGCCGTATTTCAGGATCTGGTCGACCACCGGCTTGGCGAGGTTGGACGGAACAGCAAAACCGATGCCGACCGAACCGCCGCCGGAGGGGGAGAAAATCGCGGTGTTGATGCCGATGACGTTGCCGTCCGTGTCAAACATCGGGCCGCCGGAATTGCCGCGGTTGATGGAGGCATCGGTCTGGATAAAATCGTCGTAAGGCCCTGCGTTGATATTGCGGGATTCCGCGGAGACAATACCCGCCGTGACCGTGCCCCCCAAGCCAAACGGGTTGCCGATGGCCAGCACCCAGTCGCCGACGCGCAGTTTCGAAGAATCGCCAAATTTGACGGCAGAGAGTTTTTTATCCGTCTTCACCTGCAACACGGCGATATCGACCTTTTCATCCCGGCCGACGACCGTGGCCGGTAAAGACGTATCATCATGCAAAGTCACGCGCACTTCATCCGCGCCCGCAACAACGTGGTTATTGGTGATGACATAGCCTTTATCGGCATCGATGATAAAGCCGGAACCGAGCGAAGCGGCGGGTTGCGTCTGCATCTGAAACTGGCCGCCCTGGCCGTATTGCTGCATGAAATCCTTCATCATGTCTTCAAAGGGCGTGCCTTCCAGACCAGGGGGCAGGGCCATGTTGGGCATTTCGGACGGTTTGGCGCGCTGGGTTGAGGAAATGTTGACGACCGCGGGCAGCAGGGTTTCGACGACATCGGCGAAGCTGTTGGGCATGATGGACCGGACAGCGAATTTCTCAGCCGCCGCTGTGGCATGGGCGGGCTGGAAGGCCGGCATGGTCAGGCCGAGGGATAAAAGAAGGGTCAAAACGGAACGCCGCATGAAGGCCTCTTTATTAATAATGACAGCCTATATTTTGTCCTGCAGTTGCGCCAAGTCCGCGGCGGCTTGGCGGCAAAATTGTGACATTTACTCTGCCGCGCCGCGTTTCATGTATTTCAGAAAAGCGTTATCAGGGGACAGGATCAGTTTCGTTTCCGGTTTGGCCAGCGTATTACGATAGGCTTCGAGGCTGCGGCTGAAGGCGTAGAAATCCTTGTCCTTATTATAGGCATTGGCATAGATGGCGATGGCTTGCTTGTCGCCTTCGCCGCGCAAACCTTGAGAATCGCGGTCGGCTTCGGCCAGCAAAACGGTGCGTTCGCGGTCGGCGGTGGAGCGGATTTCAAGGGCGCTTTCCTCGCCTTTCGCGCGGGTTTCGGTGGCGCGTTCCTTCAGTTCGGAAATCATGCGCGTGACGGTGGACTGGCGCAGGCCGGGGGTGAGGTCAGCACGGACGATGCGGATGTCGATGATGGTGATGCCCAGATTGTCGGCCTTGATCTTGTCATTGGCCATTTTTTTAATGTCTTCCATCAGGCGCTGGCGTTCAGGCGACAGCAATTCGCGCATGGTGGAACGGCCCAGCACGCCGCGGGTGGAATCGTTCATGATGCTTTCGATGCGTTGGCCCGCGACATCGACCGTGCCCAGGGTTTTCATGAATTTCAGCGGGTCGGTGATGCGGTAGCGGGCGAAGGTGTCAACGATGATGGGTTCGCCGCTGACCATTTCGTCATCCAGCTGCGCTTTCGCCCTGGGGGGGCTGTCGGAATCGGTTTTGCCTTCGATGGAGTCCGCCAACGCGCCGCGGGCAGCGGCGACCAGAGGATTATCGCGGCTGGATGAAATGACGATCTGGGCAGGTTGCGGATCGACGGACAGGATGCGCGCGTCGAAGCGGCGGACTTCCTGCACGAAGGGCAGTTTGAAATGCAGGCCGGGGCCGATCATTTCGGCGCCCACAGGCTGACCCAGCTGCAGGACGATGGCGCGTTCGCGTTCATCGACCGTAAACAGCGACATCGAGGCGATGAATAAAGCGACGATAATAGCGCCCGCGACCAGATTGAAACTGGAAATGCTTTTCATGGCTGGGCCTCCTGACCGGCAGGTTTATCCATCAGCACGGCAGCCGTACCGGCAGCGGGCTTTATATCGTTGAGCGGCAACCATGGCACGACACCGCCGGTTGCCTTGTCATCAGCGACAACAGAGGTGGCGCGGCCCATGACGTTTTCCATGGTCTCGATATAGAGGCGTTCTTTCGTCACGTCTTTGCCGAGCAAATAGGATTCATAGACGGATTCGAACCGTTTTGCCTCACCCGTAGCGCGAGCGACAGTCGAGTCGCGATAGGCAGAGGCGTTCTGGCGCATCTGGATGGCCTGGCCGCGCGCCTTTGGCAGGATGTCCTGACGATAGGTTTCGGCCTGGTTCTGGACGTTGATGGCGTCCTGTTTCGCGGACTGGACATCCTGGAAGGCGTCCTGCACATCCGGATGGACTTCGGCCTGCTGAATCAGGACCTGGGAAATCGAAATGCCGGATTTATAGGAGTCGAGATTCTGCTGCATGATCTCCCGCGCCTTGTCCGCGACCTGCGTGCGGGCGTTGGTGATGATGGGCAGCATGGTGGTCTGGCCGACGACTTCGCGGATGGCGCTTTGCGCGACCTTGCGGATGGTCTGTTCGGGTTCTTCGATGTTGAACAGATACTGTTCCGCCGATTTGATGTTCCACAGGACGACCAGATCCAGTTCAACGATGTTTGCGTCGGAGGTCAGCATCAGGCTTTCCTCCGGCAGGTCGCCAGCTATGCGCTGCGCGCCGCCGCCGGAGCCTATGGCCATGCGGCGCATTTGCGACACATTGACCTTTTCCACTTTTTCAGCCGGCCAGGGCAAATGGTAGTGCAGGCCTTCGGAGGTCTGGGTGGTGCTGAGCGCGCCGAAACGCTGCACTACGCCGTGCACGCCGGGTTCGAGGATGTAAAGGCCGCTTAGAAGCCAGAGCACAAGGATGGCAGCGGCAATCATGCCGATAAAGGACCCGGTGCCGAAATTGCCGGGCAGGGCGCGGCGCAGATTGTCCTGTGCCCTGCGCAGCATGTCATCGATATTGGGGGGCAGGTCGCCGCCATTGTTGTTATTGCCGCCACGGTTACCGCCGCCCCCGCCACCCCAGGGGTTGCGCGGGCCGCCATTGTTGCCGCCGCCATTGCCGGGCGGGCGCCCCCATGGGTTTTTATTGCCGCCGCCCGATTGATTCTGCCAACCCATATTGATACTGGCCTTTTCCATTGAAACCCGTTTAAGAATATCTGTTACCGGCAACAAAACAAGTCCTTCAGGCCATTATGACCGATATTAAAACGACAGAGCGAGTCACCAAAGCCTTGCGAGGGGTCAGCGATCCCGGCACGGGCCGGGATATCGTGACGGCGGGGATGGTGACGGGGCTGCAGGTCGAAGACGGCCATGTGCTGTTCGCGCTGGAGGTGGATACATCCATGGGTCCTGCCCTGGAGCCGCTGCGCCAGAGCGCAGAAAAGGCAGCGGGATCGGTGCGCGGGGTGCGTCAGGTGACGGCCGTGCTGACGGCCAGAAAATCAAATGATGACAGCGATGTAAAAAAGAAAACGGCACGGATCGAAAATCTTGCGCCGGGCATCAAACACATTATTGCGGTGGCCTCGGGCAAGGGCGGGGTCGGGAAGTCGACCGTGGCCGTGAACCTGGCCGTATCGTTAGCGACGCTGGGGCTGAAAACCGGGTTGATGGATGCAGATATTTATGGGCCGTCCGTCCCGCATATGATGGGATTGTCGGGCAAGCCGGATTTAAAGGACGGGAAGCTGCAGCCGCTGGAGGCGCATGGGGTGAAGTTTGTCTCCATGGGCCTGATGGTGGATCCGGAGGCCGCGATGATCTGGCGCGGGCCGATGATTCAGAGCGCGATAAGGCAGTTTCTGGCTGATGTAAATTGGGGCGATCTCGATGTGCTGGTGGTCGATATGCCGCCGGGAACGGGCGATGCGCAGTTGACGCTGGCGCAGAAGGTCCCATTGGCCGGGGCGGTGATTGTTTCGACGCCGCAGGATATTGCCTTGCTGGATGCCAGACGCGCGGTATCGATGTTCCGGCAGGTGAAAGTGCCGATTTTAGGCATCGTGGAGAATATGAGCAGTTTTATCTGCCCGCGCTGCAGCCATGAGGAGCATATTTTCGGGGAGCAGGGGGCGCGGAGAGAGGCGGAAAGACTGGGCGTGAAGTTTCTGGGTGAGGTGCCGCTGGATTTGAAAGTGCGGGAGGCGGGGGATGCGGGGCGGCCTATGTCTTTGGATAAAGGCGAGGCGGGTGTTTTTTCAGATATAGCACACAAAATCAGAGAAGAATTGTTGACTATGGTAAAAGTCGATGTTAAGCAGGTTTAATCAAAAAAATGATAGGGAAAATGAGAATGACCGCTTTTATAAATATTGCCCAAAATGATTCCAATCCGCTTTATGTCGATCCAGCGTCGATTACCGCTATTTATCAAGACATGCAATACGACAGGCTGCAGCTGTTTAATGAAGACGGCGTTTTCTGGAACGGCAAAGCCGGCGGAAAACTGGATCCTGATTATATTGTGCAGACAATGCAGAATCATGGTCATGCCCTTGCTTCATTCCCTGTGCGGTGGCGCCATGATAAAGACTCGACTTTTTATGTGGCGCCGCATGCCGTGACATATGCGACGATCGGCAAAGCTGATGAAGAAGGAACGCTTGGCGCCATATTCGGCGTTAAAGGCGTCGTTCGTAAGGAGACGGAGCGTGTAACGCTCGTTGAACTGGAACCGGTGCTGGATGCTGTGCGGCGGGTAAAGCCATTGCTGCACTATGCGCCTGAAAAGGCTTCTGCCTACTGGCACACGCCCGTTGCTCTTTATGTTGATCCGCAGGCTGTTACCCGCATTCAGGAATACGGTACTGAACTCAAGGTGAATTTCAACAAATCCGCTGATCTAAGAATCGAAACTCCTAGAGAGATGAGTTTTAAAGTCATCGATAGGTTGTCATTTGAGGCACGTGCCACGATGCAAGCTCTGGAAAAACAGGTCATGCAGACCTTCGCTCGCGAACTGGCAACGGCCAATGGAAAATTATTATCTGTGGAATTTGCCGAGAGCGCATTCCATACACGGTATGAAGATATTGAGTATATGGAGTTTGTAGATCATAAAGATGACGATGCGTTTAAGCTATGGCTGCAAATGAAAAAAGCAACAGGAGCGCAAAATACGGAAGATGTCGTGCTTCGTTATAAAACGCGGGAAGACCGTTTGAAATCCTTCGAAGCGCTGAATTCCACGAAACCTGGCGTTATGACGCAACCCGCTCCGGCACCGTAAAATTGTAGGCGGAGGGTTCATCTAGCGGTCTATAAGCACAGGATATACAAAATATTTTATTCATAATAAAATGTTTGACATAGTGTTTATTATGAGTTAAAGCTGCTCCCATGAACAGTATAAAAAACAGACAAAGCCGCCGCAGCCCGATACATGCAGCCATCAAGATCACGGCGCAATCCAGCCGGTTCGACAGGGCCATGGACTTGATCAGCCGCGGTGTGGCCCTGGCTGTTGCCCATGAGAAGGCAGAGGCTGTGCGGCTGAAAACGCTTCCAGCTTATAAAAAAGAACAAAAAGACCTGGAAGGTCAGGACGCGCTGGACGCCAAAGGCGCGTTTTTCAAAGCCCAGAAAGATCCGGCTATTGCTGCCTTTTCAAATGAAGTGCTGCGGCTTATCCATCTGCGTTATAATTTCAGGGAACAGGCGTTTGAAGCAGGGAGGGTCTTGCGCGCGGCAGCCCAGGCGGAGGTGATGCGGCGTGTAATGGATGTGTTGCCTGCATTGAAGATGGCGGCTCTCCATCTTGGCAAGCAAAGCAACAATACGGACTTTAAAGCGTATGCCGCGGACGTTGAGAGCCTGGCGTCCATGCCTGCTGAGGACAATCCTGGAGTGAAAACGCCCCATCGCGCCAAATCAGGCGGCAACATCAAGCCACAACCCGTTCCAGTACTGTAAAGCTGTAGGCGGGATCGCCTTCGTGGCGCTCTTCAGCAACGGCCTTCCATTCATTCTGAGCGATATCCGGAAAAAACGTGTCGCCTTTGTAGTCCTGTTCGATGCGGGTGATGTAGAGGCGGTTGGTCCAGGGCAGTGCAGCCGCATAGATCTGGGCGCCGCCGCCGATCATGATTTCTTCCGCGCCTGTGTCTTTCGCGGCTTTCAGCGCATCTTCAATTGATGAGACGATCAGCAGGCCGGTCCGGTGGTTTTTGTCGGGGATGGCGGCGGTGTTTTCCATTTCGGTGAAAAGCGGCGTTGCCTGTTCCTTCACCGTGTCCGGGTGGCGGGTGATGACGATGTTGAGGCGGCCGGGCAAAGGTTTGCCCAGCGAGTCGTAGGATTTGCGGCCCATGATGATGGGTTTGCCCAAGGTCATGCGCTTGAAATATTTCAGGTCGCCGGGGATATGCCAGGGCATTTTATTATCGAGGCCGATGACGCCGTTGCGGGAGACGGCGGCGATGGCGGAGACAATCGCCATTATACCGCCACCGCGCCCTTGATATGAGGGTGCGCCTGATAGCCCAGCAGTTCGAAATCCTCAAACTTGAAATCAAAGATCGAGGTGACGTGGGGGTTCAGGTGCATTTCGGGGAGTTTGTAGGGCGTGCGTGAGAGTTGTTCCTTCGCCTGCTCGATATGGTTGGTGTAGAGATGCGCGTCGCCGAGTGTATGGATGAAGTCGCCAGGCTGGAGGGAGCAGACCTGCGCGATCATCAAGGTTAGAAGTGCGTAGGAGGCGATGTTGAAGGGGACGCCCAGGAAGATATCGGCGCTGCGCTGGTAGAGCTGGCAGGAGAGCTTGCCGTCGGCCACGTAAAACTGGAACAGGCAGTGGCAGGGGGGCAGGGCCATCTTGCCGATATCCGCGACGTTCCAGGCGGAGACGATCAGGCGGCGGGAATCCGGGTTGGTTTTGATCATATGGATCAAATTGGAGATTTGGTCGATATGGCGCCCGTCGGGCGTGGGCCAGCTGCGCCATTGATGGCCGTAGACGGGGCCGAGATTGCCATCGGCATCGGCCCATTCGTCCCAGATTTTAACGCCGTTATCCTTCAGGTATTTTATATTCGTGTCGCCGGTCAGGAACCACAGCAATTCGTAGATAATGGATTTCAGGTGCAGTTTCTTGGTGGTGACCAGGGGGAAGCCTTCGCTTAAATCAAAGCGCATCTGGTGGCCGAAGACGCTTAAGGTGCCGGTGCCGGTGCGGTCTTCCTTTTTGGTGCCGGTTTCCAGCACATGGCGCATCAGGTTCAAATAAGGCTGCATGGCGAACTCTAACGTTATGGTGATTCTGGATTGATTATAGTGCGCTCCCGCCGTCCGCACCAGATCAGCCAGAGTCCGCCCGCAAGAATCAGCAGGGCGCCGAGCGTGGTCGGCAGGTCGATGATGTCGCCGAAAAAGATAAAGCCGAAGATCGCGCCCCAGACCAGCTGTATATACTGGAACGGCATGACCATATCGGCCTGGGCCAATTGCACCGCCTTGCCAAGCAAGGTCAGGGAGATAGCATTGATAATGCCGGTGACGGCCATCAAGCCGATATCGGACACTGGCGGCATGGACGGTTTGTAGATCAGCAGATAGAGGCCTGTGACAAAGACGGTGATCAGGCTGGGGTAGAAGGCGAAGGTCATGGGCGGTTCGTCCGGATGCATGCGGCGGATCAGGCAACTGCCCGCAGCGAACAGGAAGGCGGAAAAGAGCGCGCCGATTGCTGCGGGGTTGAGCGGGACGACGCCCGGCTGCAGCGCGACCAGCACGCCCGCAAAGCCGATCAGGGCCGCGGGGAGCAGGCGGATGTTAAAACGGTCCTTCGTGATCAGCGGCGAGATAAAAACCGTGATCACGGGGGCGGATAACAAGAGCGCGTAGACAGTGGCCAAAGGCAGCTGGCTGAAACTGTAGAATACCAGCATAAATTCAACCGCCATAAAAGCGGAGCGGAAGGCTTGCAGCTTCGGTGTGCGGGAAATCAAGGCGCGGCGCGGCCCGCCTTGGGAAAACGAAACGGCCAGTATTGCCATCACGCAGGTCAGCAGGACGAAAAACATGCACTGCAAAGGTGGATGGATCGTCATCTGGTGTTTCAATACAGCATCCCCTACGGAGAAGAGGGAGAAGCCAGTGAAACCGAGCAGCATGCCTTTGAGGGGCTTGGGCATTATTTATACCTGTAGAATTTACACAGTGAATTATAACCACCGTCGTCATCCCGGCGAAAGCCGGGATGACGATGGCGTTAGATATATAAAACCTTGAAATTTCTGGCAATTGGTCTATACTTAATAGTGCTGGCTTGTCCAGCTATGATGCTAAACGCTTGACGGAATAAGCGCAGTGGACCCGGGGGCAGTACCCGGCGAGTCCACCAAAGTCCGGAAGTGGTGATTAAAGGATAAGGCCCGTCTTCGCTAAAAGCTTCGCCGGGCGCTCAAAATCCTTAAGTTCACTTCGTTCACTAACGGATTTTGGCGGGCTCGAAACAGGATCGACACGCGTGGTAAAGGTGAAGTTTGTATCCGGTATTGTTCCGCCGTTATCGGGCTTTTTTATAAATGCAAACGACAACTCTGTCGCCGCGAATGACAACATCCTCACGGGTGTAGTCGCTAAAGCTGCTTAATTGCAGATTTAGTTAGTAGCTGCATTTCAATCCCTGTCATCTAGACAATGACAGGTGGGGTCCGGGCCGAACCTCGCAACAGAATCGGCCCACTTTTTATTTGATTTACATAAAATATAATGATATAAAGCAAGTCATAGGAGATTATTATGGCTCGGTATGTATTATTTACAATAAAATCAGATGAAGCTTCCCTTAATGCGATGATGAGCGATGAACGGGCGGCAATTAATATTATTAATACTTTGGACACGTCTATAAACTCTCGAAAACTTTCTGCTTTTCCTTCAAAAAGGCCAGGAAATACATTAGGCAATCCACTTCCTTTAACACTAGGAACCACAGAAATTGGTTCCGTTCTGGGGTATTATTATGATAGCGACGTCGTGGGTGTGGCAACGCTTCCCGCTCAAATTCCTGCCAATTCTTATGCTTTTACTATATCTACGGATAATTTTGTATTTCTTTATCCGTTTGAAGAATTATCTGGTAAATGTCTTAAGGAATGGATGGAGTGGTTTGATGAGGACCCTTCAAACTCCCATGTGAGGATGTTTCATTTTGCACCTGTTTTTAAAAATGGCAGTGAAGCGCCCGTTGATTTGTGCATTCTTAAAAGGACGCCGTTGCGTCCTGAAGACGCACATTTGATTATTGATGTCGGCGGACCGTTCTCCATGCCGTCAGGATATGACGGGCCGCGAATGGCTTAGATTTCCTTCTGTGACAGGAGCGGTGACAATCCTCTGGAATGCTTGTAGAATCTGATTTGGTGTCAGTATTCTCCACAGGGTTCTCCCCATGAAAATTTTCCGGATTAGTGATTTTGTCCTGGCGGCCAGCTGGCTGCTGGCTTTTATTTTCAGCCTGCCTTTGATTGAGCCGCAGGCGCTTTCCAGGCTGGGGGCGATCGGGTGCATGGCGGTGTTCGGGGCGGTCGGGATTGGCCGGGAACTGGCGGGGCCGGGGCTGCCATCTTCGAAATCGCCGGTGTTCTGGATGTTGCCGTTGTTGTGGGTGCTGGCGCTGGCCAGCATTGCGTGGTCGGCGGCGCCGATGGACAGTTTTATCGCGTTTGCGACGCTGGGTCTGGCCGTGCTTGGGTTTGTGGTGTTTTCGTCGGGGCGCGGGATTTTCCGCATGCTGATCGTGATGGCGCCGTTTTTGTTCCTGACGCTGTGCGGGCTTGCGATCTGGGCGGTGGTGCAATTCACGATGTTCCCCGCGATGATGGTGAACGGACAGGTGCGGTATCCGTTCGCCAATCCGAATTGCTATGCGTCGTTACTGATGCTCGGGTTTTTTCCGGCGTTTGGCTGGCTGCTCGGCGCGGTGAAAACAAAAACGGCGCTGGCGGCGGCGGTTGTGTCCGCCGTGCTGCTGGCTGGGGTTGTGGTGATCGGCGGGTTTGCGGTTAGCGTCCTGACCTTTATCGGCATCATCCTGACGTTGACCGTCTGCCGCGGGCGTGTGGCGGTTCATAAGACATCTGTGATGATGGTGGTGCTTGTGGGTCTTTTGACGATGGGCCTGCACATTGTGATGCCGGGCAATCCGTCGATGAAAAACCATGACCTTCAGACGCGCCTGGAATATACCGAAGCGTTCAAGCAGCAAAGCCTGGATACGCGGTTTGCGATCTGGAAAGGCACTTCAGAGATGATCCGCGAGCGCGGGCTGCTGGGCACCGGTATCGGCACGTATCATCTGTTTTACCCGCAATACCGCGTTTCGGGCGATGTGTGGTCGTCGGGATGGATGGCGCATAACGATCTGCTGCAGGTCTGGGCGGAGATGGGGATTATCGCGCCGATGCTGCTGCTGCTGCTGTATGTGGGGTGCATCGGGCGGATGAAGGCGGTGCTGGATCTGCGCGGGCCGGAGTCGGGGGAGCGCGCCCTGTGCTTCACCCTGTTCATGGGGGCGGGGATGGTGGCGGTGAATTCACTGGTGAATTTCGATTTGTATACGGCGTCGATATTGTGCCTGCTCGGGTTCGTGCTGGGCATATGGTACCGCTATACCGGACTGGTGCTGGGGGATGTGTGGCCGGCGATCCGCCTGCCTGCAAGGGCTTCGGCCATGACGGGCTGGGCGTTCGCGATTTTGCCGCTGCTGATCATCACGTTTGTCGCACAGGGATTTTTGCGCAGTGAATACCATGCGGATCGTGCGGAGCATGCGGTGATCACCGGCAACTGGGATGAGTTCCAACGCCAGACATTGCTGGCCCGTTCATCCGGTTTCGACCGCAATGCGCGCGCCTATCTTCTGGCGGCGAGTATTCCGGTGGGCGTGCTGCAGCAGGCGAAGGGCCTGTCGTCATCGGCGCGGGCGGGGCTGGTGCGGGATGCCGACACCTATCTGGACCAGGCGGAGGCGCGGAACGAGCGTCTGCCATCCGTCTATTATTACAGGGCGCTGGCGGCGCGATACGGCCTCGACAAGAACAAAGAGTCGGCGAAGGCCTGGCTGGAACAGGCGCTGGCCATCGACCCGTCGCACGCCCCGTCGCGCATGATGCTGGCGGATATGGAATATCAGGCGAAGCATCGTAAAAAGGCGCTGAATATTCTGGAAGAAGGGCTGGATCTGCCGCCGACCTCGCCGGAAAGCGGTGTCTATTATGAAATGACGGCCAGCATCGCCATGGAAAACGGGCGGAACGACCTCAGCGGGCGGGCGCTGCGGAAGCTGGCGCAATGGAAGCATCTGAACGATATGCGCGGCAAAGGCCCGGAAAGCATTCCGGAGGCTGTATCCACAGTCGAATAAGTGGTTCGTCCCGGGACTTTTCCACAGCATGTTTGGGGGGTGAGGTGGATAGGGGCTGGCTTTCTGTCCGGATAATATGCGATTCATATACGGCGTTCGTTAAAAGAATGCCCTGATCCGCCGCTTTCTCCTTGATTTCTTCATCCCAGTCCTGCATTTGATAAGTATGAAAAACGAAGACGAAACACTGCGCTATGACAAAATGGTCGAACAGGCCCTGCGCGGCGTCGTACGCCAGGCAGTCAGTGAGGTCATGGCCGACGGTCTTCCCGGCGACCATCATTTCTATATCACCTTTATTCCTGCAATACCAGTTTTCGGATCTGAAGGTCGACGCGCAGAAGATGAGCGTGACGCTGTCCTTCAACAACGTGCCGGAAAACCTGGTCGTGCCTCTGGCCGCCATCACGATCTTCGCCGACCCGTCGGTCAATTTCGCGCTGCAGTTCCAGCCCCTGGGCGACGACGAAGACCCCGATTTCGATCCTGAGGATGATATCGAGGATGAGAAGAAGTCCGATAAGGGCAAGGGTGAATCCAAGACCGGTGAAGTGGTCAGCCTGGATAAATTCAGGAAGAAATAATGATCGGTCCTCATGAAGGACGCGAATTGGCGCTGATGCTGGCCGGCGAAAAGAAACTGGCTGTGTTTCATGAGCTGGCGAGCCGCGCAGGCAACATCCCGGAAGAGATTATTCCCGAACAATCTTTTGCGCCTTATGTGGCATCGGGGCGCATCATCCGGCGCAGCGAGGATATTGCTTATGAAAGAGGCACTATTCGCTATGTGTGTTTTTGCTTGCCCGGCGAGGAGTGGCGGATCGAAGCCTTTTTGTTTCTGAAGCGGGATGCCGCTGCGCATCGCCGCCTCTACGGCGATGCGGACGATATTCTGATGGGGCGATTACTGGGATATAGCGAAACGGATATTGCGGATTTTCTTGCGCACAGAAAAAGCAGGCTTTGAATTAGTCCTTTATCCTATAATAACAAATAAAATTCTAATGATGACTATGCCCCATGGCTTTAAGGATTTGTAAAAATAAATTGACCACATCCAGAAAAATTTTAAGAGCTGCATGCATTGCCGTCGACCAGTTGTTTTCCCCACTTTCCCGGGAATGCAAAAGGGCATTGAAGTCATAAATGAGATAAAGTGTGAAAATAGTGATCCCAGCGACGATTATAATACGCTCTGCCCATTCGGAAAATTTGAAAATAAGGCTAAGTATGGATAAAATAAGAAGCCATAAAAGCGCCAGCAGAAGGCCAGTGCCAAGAAAACTGAAATTAACTCCGGAATAGACTCCAATCACAGATGTTAACGCGACAACTAGAGCTGTGATTGCCAGTGCGCGCAGCCCGTCACTGTCCCGTCCTGCTAAAATAGTCAAGCCAAGCATGATTCCAACTTCAACCGACCAGATGGAAAAAATTATAAAGCTGGTTGTCAGGCTGCTCTCTAAATGAGCTTCCAATATGAAAAAATTAAGGAAATAAACTGGGATCAACGTGTAAAGAATTGTCAAATATAGGCTTGGATTAAGCTGGACGTCTAAAAGCCCATCCTTATTTAAAAGTCCATCCGTATTGTTTTGAGATGTTACAAAATGGCTTCCTTTTTTATAGGCTCTATGGGCAGCGAGCAAAACCAGCCATGCGATGCCAAACGATATGCCGAGTTGGATAGCGAGTATAAAAAACGTTTTTGCGAATAATGTAGGAAAGATTAAATCCAAATTCATATCTATATCCTTTTTGTTTCTTTTATATTATGTCCATTTTTTTAACGTAGTAAATAGTTGTATTTATTATGCATGCGCCGATGCTAAAACATTTTTATGATATTAGAATATACATCTCCCCACCCTTCAGAAGAAAAACTGCATGTCCTGATTGTGAAGGGTGTGCTGCATGATGATGCGCGCAACCGGGATGTGCCGTATAAATTGTATTACCCGACCGGGATTGATGAAAAAGTGCCGGTGGTGGTGTGGTCGCACGGGCTGGGCGGGAGCCGGGACGGGGCGGGGTTTATTGCGCGGTTTGTGGCGAGCCATGGGTATGTGGTTTTGAATATCCAGCATTTGGGGACGGACTCGTCCTTGTGGGAGGGGAAGCCGGGACATCCGTGGGATAATATCCGCAAGGCGCAGATCCCGCGGCAGGCGTCGCTCGACCGGTTTGCGGATGTGCCGTTTGTGGTGGATCATCTGGGGGATATCGCGGCCGTGCATCCGGAAGCCGGAGCGGTGATGGATATGGGTACGCTCGGCATGTCCGGCCATTCCTTCGGGGCGCTGACGACGCAGGTGATGGCGGGGCAGCTCTATCCAAAGGAAGGGAAGGGCAATCTGACATCCATGCCGGAGAAACGGTTCAAGGCCGGGATTTTGTACAGCCCGGTGCCGATCCCGCATCTGACCGATGCATCGCCGGATGAACTTTACGCGCCGATCGCCATGAAGCTGTTCCATATGACGGGGACGGACGATGCCAGCCCGGTGGAAAAGTTCGGGTATCAGGACCGGCTGGCGGTGTTCGAGCATAGCCGTTCGGAACGGCATCTGCTGGTGCTCAAAGACGGGGACCATATGGTCTATAACGGCAGCCGGGGGCAGCTGGAGGAAAACCCGAAGCGGCGGGTGCATGAGGATATTATCAAGGTGGCGTCGGTGCCGTATTGGGATGCGTATCTGAAAGGCGACCGGGGCGCGTTTGAATGGCTGACGGGCGGCGGGTTCGCGGCCTGGCTGGGGGATGAGGGGACGTACCGGTACGTTGCCTAACCTCTTGAAACCGTAGCGGATTGGCTTATGTTAGGGCTATGACACACGCAATCGACATCAAATCCCTTCACAAAACTTATAAAGCCGGGGGCAAGGCGCCGGCGAAGACGGCGCTGCATTCCGTTGATCTTGCCGTGCCGAAAGGGTCGATTTTTGGCCTGCTGGGGCCGAACGGGGCGGGGAAGTCGACGCTGATCAATATTCTGTCCGGTTTGGTAATGAAGACATCGGGGTCGGTGAGCGTGTGGGGGTATGATATCGATACCGATCCGCGTCAGGTGCGGGCGGCGCTGGGCATCGTGCCGCAGGAGATTAATTTCGACCCGTTCTTCACGCCGCGCGCGATGCTGGATATCCAGGCGGGGATGTATGGCGTGCCGAAGGGTGAGCGCCGCACGATGGACTTGTTGAAGCTCGTCGGCTTAGAGGATAAGGCGGATGCGTATTCGCGCAGCCTGTCCGGCGGGATGCGGCGCAGGCTGATGGTCGCCAAGGCGCTGGTGCATAACCCGCCGATCCTGGTGCTGGACGAGCCGACGGCGGGCGTGGATGTGGAATTGCGCCGCAATCTGTGGGACGCGGTGAAGGAATTGAACCGCAAGGGCACGACGGTGGTGCTGACCACGCATTATCTGGAAGAGGCGGAGCAGCTGTGCGACACAATCGCCATCATCAACCACGGCGATATCATCGTTTGCGAGGAGAAGGAGAAGATCCTGTCCCGCATCGACAACAAGGAAATCATTTTCCGCCTGGACCGCAGCATTGAAGGCATTCCTGAATCTTTGCGGCGTTTTGCGCCGGAGCAGGAGGGCAACCGCACGCTGAAATTCCGCTATACGCCGGGTGAAATGAATGTCGGTGACATCATCGCGGCGCTGCAGGGGGCAGGGTATGGGATCGCGGATCTGTCGACGGATGAGAGCGACCTGGAGGATGTGTTCCTGCAACTGACGTCCAGCACGGCGAAAATCTGAAATGGTTTATCTGGCTGTCAAAGCGTTGTTGTCCGGCATCATCGTGATGGTCGTGTCGGAGATCGCGCGGCGCAGCCCGGCGTTCGGGGCGCTGGTGGCGTCGCTGCCGCTGATCTCTGTGCTGGGGATGATATGGTTGTGGCGGGATACAGAGGATACGGCCCGCATTGCCGACCATGCGCAGGCGACGTTCTGGCTGGTGCTGCCGTCGCTGCCGATGTTTCTGGCATTGCCGTTTATGTTGCGGTCTGGCGTGCCGTTCTGGCCGGCGCTGGGCATGGGGTGTATCATGACGGCAGCGCTTTACGCCG
>JBGAQU010000055.1:0-18808 GCA_044220535.1 Alphaproteobacteria bacterium
TGAAAAGGCCCGGTAAGGGTCCGGGCCATTTTGAAAGGTTAAAACCGGTCAGGGTTACCCGGCCTGTTCAAGGACCTGACGACCGCGGTACATACCGCTTTTCAGGTCGATATGGTGCGGGCGGCGCGCTTCGCCGCTGTTCGCGTCTTCGATCCAGTTGGTCGCCTTCAGCGCATCGTGGGAACGGCGCATGTCACGGCGGGACTTGGACTTTTTCTTCTTTGGAACGGCCATAATACGTTATCCTGCTTTGAAAAGAGTGCCTTTGTTAGACCAATTCCGGGGGTTTGGCAAGAAAATTTAATGGGTATCCGTCCGTTTCCTGCCATCTTTCCATTTCTTCAGCGCAGCGAACGGGTTCTGGGTAGAGGGCGCCCTGCTTTCCAGGTTCAGGGTTTCCGGTTCCGGAACGCCTTCGGCACGTGGAAACAGGTCAATGGCCAGGGCCAGATACTGGCTGGCCAGTTCACCCAGATCGATTTTGCCCTCTACGATCGGTTCGGGGTCGTCCTTTTCCTCCAGTATCGGCACCTCGGCCTCGGCATGACGGCTTAATTTATCCTGGCGGACACGGGCCAGGGATATGGCGGCATCGCTGTCGGCATACCATGCCTCGAAGGATTCATCGATCACCTGAACGGTATCCGCCAGGGTTATCGCGCATGGCTGCGTGACCCTTCCATGAACCGATCCCGATACGTAAACGGAGCGCCCACCGCGTTTGTGGCGCATAACCATGTCGGCTTTAAGATCTTCAACTGACGTAACTTTCAGACGGCGCGCAAGGTCGCGGCATTCCTGTTCGGATGCTTCGATATGCTTTTGCGTTTCACCGTCCGGCAGGGTTGCGACATCGACCCTATGCGACCATTCCGGCGTCAGAAGCATGGATTGCGATAGATTCATCTTTCACCTCCCTGATAAACTGTACTTTCCCTTCCAGAAGAGCCTCAAGCGGCTGGTGCGCGATAAGATCGGCGCATTGGCGGACATAGCCGGTCAGTGCGATCCGTTCAGCCTGGCCCGGCATGCCCTGCCCCGCATATATATTCCGTTCCAGCGCATCGGCCAGACCGTCGGCATTGGCTGCATAAAGCGCGGCGGCATAGGCAAGGCAGCGCCCGTTAAACGCCTGCATCATGCGGCGGACATGGCGCGGAATGCTGAGATCGCCCACGCCCTGCTCCCGTAGCGATACATCCATATCCACAAACATATGGTTGAACAAAGCTTGCGCGGTCCTTTGTGCCTTGCGATTTTCCTTCCGCAGGCGCTGGAGAATCAGGAAGACGTGCAGGCTGACCAAATCGAACCGACCGTCGACCGTATCCGGCACGCCAAGCTCGCTATAAAACACACCACGCCTTGCCTGGCGCACGGCTTCTTCATACAGGCGCGCGGCGGCGCGGCGGCGGGACGGAGTATGAAACGATAAAAGCATGTTTAAAACTCTTGCGTTCCGGTTGATTCCTCAGCCGGATCGGTTTAAGTAAAGCAGCGTAAGGCATACAGCATTTGGTATGGGTCCATCCATGAAAAAATTCATTCTTTTCACAATAGCCCTCTTAGGCCTTGCCGCCTGTACCGCCAGTGAGGCGGTGCGCGGCAATATGGTTCAGGATTATCAGTTAAAAGAAATCAAAACCGGCGTCGATACGCAGTCGGATATCCTGCAAAAACTGGGATCCCCCACCACCAAGGCGCCCTTCGATGACAATATCTGGTATTACCTGGGCCAGAAAACTGAAAAACATGGCATTCTCGATCCAAAAGTAGTCGAAGAACGGGTCGTCCAGGTTCAATTTGATGCCAATGGCGTTGTGAAAGCGGTTAACCAGGGAGCGCCACAACGCATGGACATTCCCTATGATCGCGATAAAACACCGACCTCAGGTAACGAAATGAATGCCATGCAGCAGCTGCTTGGCAATATGGGTCGGTTTAATAAAGCCGAGGGCGCGAATACACCAAGGGGCAGCGGCGAAAGTACGAACATTCCCGGCCAGTAAACTTATCGCGAGAGCAGTGCTACAAGTTCGGTATGCGGCGACCATATAAACTGGTCGACCACCCGTAGCTGTTTCAGCTTGTATCCGCCTGCCTGCAGGATCTTTACATCTTTGGCAAAGGTAGATGGGTTACAGGACACGTAGACAATGGTACCGACATCTGATTTTGCCAGCTCCATTGCCTGGGCCTGCGCGCCCGCACGAGGCGGGTCCATGACAATGGCGGCATAGGGCTTCAGTTCTTTAGCCGACAGTGGCGCGGTAAACAGGTTGCGGCGCTCCGCCTTCAAACGGCTTTGCCGCGCATTGGTCAGCGCCGCCACAGCCTGATTGTCAAACTCAAAGGCGTGGACATTGCCCCGGTCCATCATCCGGCCCGCGAATGTGCCACAGCCCGCGAACAGGTCGGCGTATGTTTTGCCCTTCACGTCGTCCAGCATATCCATGACGGTGGACGTCAGAGCCACCTCACCTTCCGCGCTCGGCTGTAAAAACGCCTGGGGCGGCAGCTTCACGGCCATGGCGCCGAAATGCGCAATGATGGGCCTTGGTTGAAGCAGCACTTCCGCCTCATCCCTTTCATTCCGCCGTGTTGAGATGCGGCAAAGATTCAGCTTATGCGCCCATTCAGATATAGTTTCCATCAGCTTCATATCTGAAGTCTGGGCGTTCAGCGGCCCGGTGATCACTGCCTCCGCCTGCCCGCCCACCATCTGCAGAAACAGACCAACCTCACTGCGATCTTTCATCAGCCTTGCAAGAAAAGGCTTTGATTGCGCGAGGATGTTTAAGAGATCCGGATGAATAATCAGGCATTCATCGATATCGGTTATATCGTGTGAGCGGCGTGCCCGGAACCCGGCTTTGATTACCTTGCTGTTTCTTGACACCGCGAAATCGGCGCGTCTGCGGGTCGCATGCGGGATGAAAACAGGGTCATCAATGGTTTCGGGTTTTATGCCTGCCTGATCCAGCAGGCTTTGAATGGATGAAAGCTTCCACGTTTGATAAGCATCCATCCGCATATGCTGAAGCGTGCAGCCGCCGCAGTGTTCATAGTGGCGGCATGGCGGCGTTACGCGGCCGATCGATGATGTATTGATAGAATCCAAAGAAGCCCGGAACACATCGCGATCCACCTGCTCTCGCACCGTCGCCGTAACTGTTTCGCCTGGCAGCGCGCCGGGCACATAGATACGCTGACCGTCCAGTTCTGCCATGCCTTCACCCTGGCGGCCCACAGCAGTGATGTTCAGACTGACGGTTCGTTGCTTATCTTTTGGGAGGCGTTCTATTTTCATGGCGGAACTATAATCGCGAGATTGCAACGCATATATTAAAAAAGCCCCGGCGGACCGGGGCTTTTTATAAATTAGGTTTCGCTTACATAAAGAACTTCGCCACAACCGCCACCAGCAGGATCGCAACGATGTTGACGATCTTGATCAGCGGGTTGACGGCGGGGCCGGCGGTGTCTTTGTAGGGGTCGCCTACGGTGTCGCCAGTGACGGCGGCTTTATGGGCGTCGGAGCCCTTGCCGCCATGGTTGCCTTCTTCAATGTACTTTTTCGCATTGTCCCATGCGCCGCCGCCCGAGGTCATCGAGATGGCAACGAACAGGCCCGTGACGATGGTGCCGAGCAACATCGCGCCGAGCGTCTGGAACGCAGGCAGCAAGCCGCCGCCGGCATAATACGCGATAGTGAACAGCAGAACCGGCGCCACGACGGGCAGCAGGGACGGCATGATCATTTCGCGGATCGCCGATTTGGTCAGCAGGTCAACCGCGCGGCCGTATTCAGGCTTCGCGGTGCCTTCCATGATGCCGGGGATTTCCTTGAACTGGCGACGAACCTCAATCACCACGCTGGACGCGGCGCGGCCAACAGCGGTCATCGACCATGCGCCGAACAGATACGGCAACAGGCCACCCACGAACAGGCCGATCACGACGAACGGATCCTGCAGGGAGAAGGTCAGTTGGCTCAGGTCGATCGACTCGCTCATATAGTGGCGGATTTCCTCCGTGAACGAAGCGAACAAGACCAGCGCAGCCAGACCGGCGGAACCGATGGCGTAGCCTTTGGTCACGGCCTTGGTGGTGTTGCCGACCGCGTCCAGCGCATCCGTCGTGTGGCGGATGGAGTCCGGCAGGTTGGACATTTCAGCGATACCGCCAGCATTGTCCGTAACAGGGCCGTAAGCATCCAGAGCCACAACGATACCAGCCAGCGACAGCATGGTGGTCGCCGCGATGGCGATTCCATACAGACCGGCTTCGCTGTAAGCGATGAAAATACCGGCGCAAATGACCAGAACCGGAAGCGCGGTGGCCTCCATGGAAACAGCCAGGCCCTGGATCACGTTGGTTCCGTGACCCGTTTCTGATGCTTTGGCGACCACGCGAACAGGGCGGAAACCCGTGCCTGTGTAGTATTCGGTGATCCAGACCAGAAGGCCCGTGACACCCAGACCGGTCAGCGAACACCACAGCAGGTTCATGCCGTTGATGGTCGAACCGTCCGCCATGGATATGCTGTCAAATGCATCATATTGCGTATACAAAATACCGATCATCACGGCGGCAAAACCACCGGCGAAAATCAGGCCCTTATACAGCGCGCCCATGATGTTGACCGAGCCCTTGCCCAGCTTCACAAAGAATGTACCGGCAACCGAGGCAATGATGGACAAGCCGCCAATTGCGAGCGGCAGCATCATCATCAGCTGCTGGGATTCAACAGCGAAAGCCGAAGCCGCGATCAGCATGGTCGCGACCAGCGTCACGGCATAGGTTTCGAACAAGTCGGCGGCCATACCGGCGCAATCGCCGACATTGTCGCCCACGTTATCGGCAATCACGGCCGGGTTGCGGGGGTCATCCTCAGGGATGCCTGCCTCAACCTTGCCAACCAGATCGGCGCCGACGTCAGCGCCTTTGGTGAAGATACCGCCACCCAGACGGGCGAAGATGGAAATCAGCGATGCGCCGAAGCCAAGGCCAACCAGACCTTCCAGCATCTGGCGTGTGTCCATGCCCAAATGCTCGAGGAGCCATGCATACATACCAACACCGAGCAGACCGAGGCCAACCACCAGCATACCCGTGATCGCGCCCGACTTGAACGAAACGTCCAGCGCCTGCGTCATGCCTTCAGTTGCGGCCTGCGTCGTGCGAACGTTGGCGCGAACGGACACGTTCATGCCAACATAACCAGCAATGCCCGACAGTACCGCGCCGATCACAAAGCCCGTGGCCACATGCCAGCCGAGCAGGACGAACAGAAGAATGCCAACGACCACGCCGACCGCACCGATGGTGCTGTACTGGCGGTTTAGGTAAGCGGACGCGCCTTCCTGAATCGCAGCGGCAATCTGCTGCATGCGCTCGTTCCCGGCGCTTTTCTTCAGGACGCATTGTGTGGTGAACAGGCCGTACAGAAGGGCGATAACCCCCGTGCCCAGAACCATAAGATAAACGTCAAGCATTCAATATTTTCCTTGTTACTAAGCCCTTAACGGGTATTTGCGTTTTTAAAGCGGCTTTGAAAATGCATAAATATCAGGGGGAAAGCAAGGGGGTCCGATGAGTAAAAACGAAAAAGCCCGGAAATCCGGGCTTTATGAATGACAGATTGGATAGATAATTACATGGAACGTTGCTGAACCACCTGCAGAAGAACGTTTTTTACGACTTCATCGCCCAAAACGGACTTGCTGATTTTATGCAGGCGTTCCTTCAGCATGCCAACCTGAAGCACGCCATCGGGCATGGCGTTTTTCTTGCTCAGCACGCCATACATATCCTGGATATAGGCATCTTTCAGCCGCGGCGACATATGTTTTACTTCCTCAACCTTGGTTTCATCGGCCACTTCCAGAACGATGACGACGCTGACCGTCTGGCTGATGCCGCGTGAACCGATGATGGGCAGGATCAGCGGATCCATCTCCACAAACGCGCCCGGTTCGGCTTTTTTCTCTTCCTTGGCTTCTTTATGCTCAGCGGTTTCACCGACAGATGCCTCCGCCGGCTTCATCAGGAAGAAGTAAGCCCCTGCTCCGCCGCCGCCCAGAAACAAAAGAGCGATGACTATGATAATGACAAAGCGCATGGAAACGATCCCCTGGCTGAACTCTATTCTCCATATTAGAGAAAATTCTTTAAGAGTCTGTTAGGGGATGCGGTATTTGTATTAAATTTTATACGTATTTAAGGCGGTGCAATAAAATTAACCATTTGTTTTTACAGGAGAAACAAGCGAAACGGTCTTGGATTTATAAACATGGTCCTGACCCGGGAACGATCCGTTCCGAACCTCCTCCGCATAGGATATGACACTCTTTTGTATATAATTCTGTAAATCTGCGTATTGCTTGACGAATTTGGGTATATGGCCGGTATTCATGCCGACGATGTCGTCCACAACCAGAATCTGGCCCGCACAGGCTGCAGACGCGCCTATTCCAATCACAGGGATATCCACAGACCCGACCACGCGCTGGGCCAGGTCTTCGTCCACGCATTCCAGAACGATGGCAAACGCACCGGCTTTTTCAATCGCGCGGGCGTCGGCGATGATGGATTCCCCTTCATCCCTCGCACGGCCCATCATGCGGTAACCGCCCGTGGCGTTCACACTTTGGGGTTTCAGGCCGATATGCCCCATGACCGCAATGCCACGCTGAGTCAGAAAGGCTGTTGTCTCCGCCATTTCCGCGCCGCCTTCCAATTTCACGGCGCCGCATCCGGTTTCCTTCATGATGCGGGCGGCGTTGCGGCAGGCCTGCTCCGTGCTTTCCTGATAGCTGCCGAACGGCATATCGACTGTGACGAAGGCGCGCTTCGCGCCGCGCATCACCGCCTGGCCATGGGCAACCATCATATCCATCGTTACAGGCACGGTAGAATCGAAGCCGTATATAACCATGCCGAGACTATCACCGACCAAAATCAGATCGACATGATCATCCATCATTTTTGCGACAGGCGCTGTGTAGGCCGTCAGGCAGACAATTTTCTCCTGTTTCTTATGGAGCGTCTTAATGTCACGAAGCGTCATTCGCGATGCAGATGGTTGCAGGCTCATGTCATTCCCGCAAATTCTTCGCCAGCTTGTCAAGCACAGCGTTGATCAGCTTTTTTTCACTTTGATCATAGAAGGCATCCGTTACATGCAGGTAATCGGAAATGATGAGAGGCGCATCAATCTCGCCATGCGCCAGCAATTCATAAGCGCCGCACAGAAGGATACAGTTCAACAGGGCTTCCACCTTACGCCCCGCCGCGGCCTCAATCATGGCTTCCAGATCCGCACGGCGGCCATCGACGCCGGTGACCAGCGCGCTGAACAGTTCCTTATCCGGTGAAACCATCGCTTCGCCTTCCAGCTTTTCACCCAGGCGAAAGTCAATATATTCACGCACCACGGACGCAGCGGTTTGATCGTTCCCGCGCATCTGGTACAGGGCCTGCACCGCCGCCAGGCGGGCGGCGGTATTGCGAGCTTTCTGAGATCCTTGCGGCTTTGCGGCTTGCTTGCTCATAAGATCAGCAGATGACACGATGCGGTGCAAAAAATCAATTATTTTATTATTTCCCGCCATCTATCCACATGTGAATATTTTTGTGGATAAAGTGTTTGCCTATATCATTAAAGGCTCTGTACCGCATTTTTAAGACGCTTTAAAGGTTCAGTGATCCATCTGTCTTTTGTGGATAATGCTGTTATACACAAACCATAATATAAAAATATATCAGGCCGGAAGCTTATTGAATTAAAAAGATTGATTGTTTATTCCGCCGCTTCCGGCTTATCCACATCATCGCGCAGATCCTGAAGAAATTCGTTAAAATCTTCGGGTTTGCGGAAATCCTTGTAGACGGAGGCATAACGGATAAAGGCGATAGAATCCAATCGCGCCAAAGCCTTCATGACCAATTCTCCGATCTGGTCTGAAGTGATTTCATTCTCGCCCATGCTTTCAAGCTGGCGGACTATACCACTGACCGCCTTGTCAATCTGGGCATTATCCACAGGGCGTTTGCGCAAAGCGACCTGCATCGATTTTGTGATCTTGTCGCGGTCGAACACCTGGTTCCGGCCATCAGTTTTGATGACCGTCATCTCACGCAGTTGCACCCGCTCGAACGTTGTAAACCGCCCGCCGCAGCCCGGGCAGGCGCGGCGGCGGCGTATGGCCGCTCCGTCCTCAGTTGGGCGCGAGTCCTTAACCTGACTGTCTTCATCATTGCAAAAGGGGCAGCGCATTAGATTTACCGTAAAAATAAAAGGATTGACGTTTTACTTTATTTTCAGTTGCGCGCTCTTTCCCCTTTGTAACGAAATTTTTATTGAGGTGTACACCTTCACTGGAAAATTCAATAAAAATATCTTGATTATCTTTAAGAATCCATAATGCCGACATTTCCGCAGGAGGGATATTTAAAACCCTTATATCATCAGTTAAACAAGATATTCCCAAACTTTCTGCGTAATTCAAAGCTTTTTTAAAACGTTTAGCAACATCACCCAGTAAAGCCGTAGCAGATTTATCTGTATGCAAGGGTTTGTCTAAAAGCCAATCGCGATTTTCAAGAATGCAGCGAAAGCCTGATAATTTTACATTCTCTAAACAAATCTCATGCACAAAATTGTTTACATAGTAAACAGGTATGGCTTTAGTTTCCGGTTGCATTTTTAAATTGAAGGCTTCAAACAAACGATCAAAATTTGAACTATTCCTTGCCATTTTGCACCTATTTATAAATTGGAAAAGTTGCACAAAGACTCTCCACACGCTTCTTCACAGCGTTTTCCACAGAGGCGTTGCCGTCCGCGCCATTGGCGGCCAGGCCGTCCAGCGTTTCAACAATCATCTGGCCGACCTGTTTCCATTCGATCTCGCCAAAGCCGCGCGTGGTAGCAGCGGGCGTGCCGAGGCGGACGCCGGAAGTGACCATCGGTTTTTCCGGATCGAAGGGCACGGCGTTTTTGTTACAAGTCATCCCTGCCCGCTCCAGCGCTTTTTCGGTGATGTTGCCGGTCAGTTTTTTCGGGCGGAGATCGACGAGGACGATATGGCTGTCCGTGCCGCCGGAGACGATATCCAGACCACCTTTTACCAACTCAGCGGCCAAAGTTTTCGCATTGAAAACAACAGCTTTTGCGTAGGTTTTGAATTCAGGCTTTAGCGCCTCACCAAAGCAGACGGCCTTCGCGGCGATGACATGCATCAGCGGGCCGCCCTGGATGCCAGGGAAGATGGCGGAGTTTAGTTTCTTGCCCAGTTCCTCATCGTTGGAGAGGATCATCCCGCCGCGCGGACCGCGCAGGGTTTTATGGGTGGTTGTCGTCGTTACATGCGCGTGTTGCAGCGGGCTGGGGTAGGAACCGCCCGCGATCAGGCCGGCGTAGTGCGCCATGTCGACGAACAGATAGGCGCCGACACTGTCGGCAATCGCGCGGAAGCGTTTCCAGTCGATGACGCGCGGATAGGCGGATGCGCCCGCGATAATCATTTTCGGCTTGTGTTCCTTCGCCAGGCGCTCCACTTCCTCATAATCCAGCAGCGCGTCTTCCTTGCGGACGCCGTACTGGATGGATTTGAACCATTTGCCGGACTGGTTGGGCGCCGCGCCATGGGTCAGGTGGCCGCCCGCGGCCAGCGCCATGCCGAGGATGGTATCGCCCGGCTGCAGCAGCGCCTGCATCACGCCCTGGTTGGCCTGGCTGCCGGAATTGGGCTGGACGTTGACGTAGGAGCAATTGAACAGCTTCTTCGCGCGTTCGATGGCCATGGATTCCGCCACGTCCACGAATTCGCAGCCGCCGTAATAGCGTTTGCCGGGATAGCCTTCGGCATATTTATTGGTCAGCACAGTACCCTGCGCTTCCAGCACCGCCTTGGAGACGATGTTTTCGGAAGCGATCAGCTCGATCTGGTTCTGCTGGCGATGCAGTTCATCCTTAATCGCTTCGAAAAGATCAGGATCCCGGTCTTCCAGGGACTCAGTGAAAAAGTCGTTGGTCATGCCGTCATTCGCCTTTACTGCCGTTTTCATGTTGTGTCCTTTGGATCAGCACTGTTTATCGATGGTCTCAACCCGCGCCTGATGGCGGTTGCCCTCATAGGCGGTTTCCAGAAATGTTTTTACGCAGTCCAGCGCCACCTGCTCGCCCGTCACCCGCGCGCCCAGCGCAAGGACATTCGCGTCGTTATGCTGCCGCGCCAGCCGCGCCATGGTGGTGTTGGCGCACAGCGCGGCGCGCACGCCCTTATGCCGGTTGGCGGCGATGCTGATGCCGATGCCGGAGCCGCAAATGGCGATGCCCTGCTTTGCTTTGCCGTCCTGAATGGCTTTGCCGATGGCGTGGCCGTATTCGGCGTAATTCACGGATTCGGTGGAATACGTACCAAGATCCAGCCATTCAATATCTCCGAACGCGGCCTTCACCGCCTCTTTCAGGCTGAATCCGGCATGGTCGGCGGCAATGGCGATTTTGAGAGCGATTAGCATCCGACATATATAAAAGGTTCAAAGACTATCGGGAAGAGGCAAAGACAGAAAATACCCTTTAACCATTTAAGATTTAAAAAGTTTGTACTTTTATGAAAACATTGATATGCATCCTTGATCATAATTATTTAGGAGAATTCAAATGGAAGAAAAATTCTATTCCCGTGGAATTGGAAAAGAATGGAAACTTGCCTGTTTCGTTACCGGAACTTCACTAGAATCCGAGGATGAGCTTAAATCCAATATTGCCGCCTTTGTTGAATCCAGAGAAGCAGGCCAACGTGTTGTTGATATGTTCAGCGGACTTGCGCGGCTTGATTACAGACCTTCTGAGCCTAATTGGATCCAAGTTAAAATTGGCGCAGCAAAAGGGCACGAAGAAGCGCTTGAAACTTTACACAGACTCGTTCGGGAAAATGACAATGTTATTTCTCCAGAACTCATAGCGGAAGCGCGATCTGTTACAAAACCGGCAGCTTGGTTCCTTGCAGTTTAAATATCTCTTTTCTTAGTTTTACAGAGGGCGCATTTGCGCCCTCTATCTATATAAGCCCTTTTTTTCGTATCACATATTCCAGCCGCTTCAGCGCGTTCTGCTTCAGCATGGCCTCAGGCGCGTTGGCCGGACCCTGGATGCTGACTTCGGTCAGGGTTTGCGCATCCATTGCGGTCACGCGGACATAGGCGCCGACCGGGAAGAATTCGAAGATCACCTGACGGTTTTGCATGGGGGCGGACATAGCGGATTTTTACCACGAGCGGTAAAAACAGAAAAGCCCGCAGCTTTTTTCCTTTTTATCTTCGTGGTATAAACCCCTATGAAAAAAGAAACCTCACCCTTTCAATGGCAAGATCCCTTCCTTCTCGACGCGCTGTTAAGCGATGAGGAGAAGATGATCCGCGACACGGCGCGGGGATATGCGCAGGACAAACTCCTGCCGCGTGTGATCGAGGCCAATCGCGATGAGGTTTTCCACCGTGAGATTATGAATGAGATGGGCGAACTGGGCCTGCTCGGCGCGATGATCGAGGGGTATGGCTGCGCGGGCGTGGGACAGGTCAGTTATGGATTGATAGCGCGCGAAGTTGAGATGGTGGATTCAGGATACCGGTCGGCATTATCCGTGCAATCTTCCCTGGTTATGTACCCTATTTATGTTTTTGGTTCAAAAGAGCAGAAGCAAAAATATCTGCCGCGCATGGCGTCGGGCGAATGGGTCGGCTGTTTCGGCCTGACGGAACCCGATGGCGGCTCCGACCCTGGCGGCATGAAGACGCGGGCGCGGAAAGTTAAAGGCGGATATGAAGTTTCCGGCGCAAAGCAATGGATTACCAACTCCCCTATTGCGGACGTCTTCGTCGTCTGGGCGAAGAATGACGACGGGGAGATTATCGGCCTGATCCTCGATAAAGGCATGGAGGGCCTGTCCGCGCCGAAAATCGAAGGTAAATTCTCCCTCCGCGCGTCCATTACCGGTGGCATCGCGATGGACAGCGTGTTTGTGCCCGACCAAAATGTTTTGAATGTCAAAGGGCTTAAAGGGCCTTTTACATGTTTGAACTCAGCCCGCTATGGCATCAGCTGGGGTGCGATGGGAGCGGCGGAATCCTGCTGGCACACGGCGCGGCAATATACGATGGACCGCATCATTTTCGGCAAGCCGCTGGCCGCCCAGCAGCTGATCCAGAAAAAACTGGCCGATATGCAGACGGAAATTTCGCTCGGCTTGCTCGGCGCGTGGCGGTTAGGATCACTTCGTGATCAAGGGCAGCCCTCCATCGAACTGATCTCAATGTTAAAACGCAACAATTGCGGCAAAGCCCTTGATATCGCACGGCAAGCAAGGGATATGCTGGGCGGCAACGGTATTGCGGATGAATATCATGTCATCCGCCACGTCATGAACCTTGAAGCCGTCAATACTTATGAGGGCACGCATGATATTCATGCGCTGATTTTAGGGCGTGCACAGACGGGATTGCAGGCATTTTCTTAAAAAAAATTATTTTTCCATTTAAGGCGCAGGATGCGGAGACGGTAACGCAGAATTTTTTGTTCGCGCGTCTATAATGACCTCTAATTGTTTTTTTACTGTTTGTGCAGCATCTAAAGCTTCGGAAACGTCTTTGGATCTTTCGATATAAGCGGATACGCAAAGGTAAAATTCATCAGCCATCACACATCCGCCTTCGGATTCAATGGATCCTACATCCGCAAGGGTAAATTCCGGTTGGTTTTTACCAGGCTGTTTACCAGCGCAGTAAACTGCAAGGTCCGTTACAATCAATTCACCAACCTCAATATCGAACATTTTACGGTCAAAAACTCGGTTTGTGGGAAACCAAGACCAAACGCTTGTATACATAAGTGCTAGCGGTTTTCCCACGTGATCTTTAATTGTGTATTGCGTAGGTGCAGACATAAACTCCTTTAATCCAATACACATATCATCGATTAAAATTTATGTCAATTAAAAGATTTTAATTTCTTTATTTAATCCTCAATCACCCGGCCGCTGAAATTCGTCTGGCTGGCCCAGAACTTTTCGACGGTGTTCATGATGGCGTTCATGGCATTCAGCTTGTCAGCCGTCAGGGCTGTTCCGGCGATCAGTTTTTCGTGGCGGGCGAACATATCGGTGATCATATCGCGCAGCTGCTTGCCCTTATCCGACAGGCGGACGCGGGTGGAGCGTTTGTCGTGGACGGAGCGTTCCTGGATCAGATAGCCGTTCTCCACCATTTTCTTGACGTTATAGGACACGTTGGAGCCAAGGTAATAGCCGCGTATGGTGAGTTCGCCGACGGTCAGTTCATCCACGCCGATGTTATAGAGAATCATGCATTGGACGTTGTTGATGTCCTGAATGTTCTTGCGGTCCAGTTCCAGCTTCAGCACGTCCAGGAAATGGCGGTGCAGGCGTTCGATCAGCTGGATGGCTTCGAAATAAGGCGTGTTGGTCACATGACTCTCCGGGCAACCTTTTCAATACTCTATGGAATCTAGTTTTTATCGCGCCGCGATACAAGCCCTTTCATGCAGCCTGCCATTTCGGGTTGCGGTCGCGGTCCACCACGACGGCCCGGATGCCTTCGTAAAAGTCGCGGCCCGCCAACGCCTGACGCGCCAGATCCAGATCGCGGGCGATAACGGTGTCAAAATCATCCCGTTCCGCTTGCGCCATATGTTGAGCCGTGATTGCCAGGCTACGTGGAGCGCGGCTGGACATGACGGCTTCGACAGTCTTCGCGAAGGTATCGAAGCTGTCAGCCAAAGCGGCTTTGATGGTTTTCACGTTGTCAGTCGCGAAAACGTTTTCTATCAGCGCGATATGTGTTTCAAGTTCGCCTTTATCCGGCGTTACTGGCAACAGGGTTTTCAATACCGCTTCGGTATCCGAATCGTTTTTTAAAGCAGCAAACCCGGACGGATCGACGCAATGCGTCGCGGCACCTGTGAACAGCATATCGCCCGCATTCACGGTCATGCCTGTCAGCCCCAAGCAAACGCCGGAACGGCGCGGCATGCGGGCCAGATGCCAGGCGCTGCCGACATCCGGGAAAAACCCGATTCCAACCTCTGGCATGGCGAAACGGCAGTCCGGCGCCGCTACCCGGTAGCGGCATTGGCCAGCTAAACCATAACCACCCCCCATAACAATTCCATGCATCAGGGCGACAATCGGTTTCGGATAATGGAACATCAGGCGGTTCAAAGCGTACTCACGCGTGAAGAATTCCACGGCCTCCCCTTGCCGGTCCGGGCCAAGATTATAGACCGCCTTGATATCACCGCCGGCGCAAAAAGCGCGTCCTTCACCGCTTAAGGTGACGGTTTTAATACCTGGATCATCTACCCATGACTTTAAGGTGATGGTCAGGCCGTCGATCATGGCGGAAGACAAGGCGTTCAAGGCATTTGGACGGTTCAGAGTGATATGACCCATTGCGTCATGGCGTTCGATAATCAGTTCGTCAGTCATATTATTATCCATCGTCATCCCGGCGGAGGCCGACCCATAGAGTAGAACCAATAAGCGCGACCGGATATGTTTTTTCTGCGCCTTTTTCGCCATTTCAACAGCCTATGGATCCCCTTCGCTCACAAACGAATGGCAAATACCATGCGGCGGGTGTTGCTGTCATGGGAAGAACTTACGAACACTTATCGCTGGAAGAGCGATGTTCGATATCCCGTCTGCGCGCAGACGGGATATCGATCCGGAAAATCGCTGCAAGTCTGGGTCGCGCGGCATCGAGCGTGTCGCGGGAGCTCAAAAGGAACAGAGGCAGTAAAATCGGCTATCGTGCGCGGTACGCCGACGATCTAAGCTGGGCCCGGCGCTGGCGGGGTCCGAGAATGGCGCGCCAGCCGGACCTTCAAAAAGCCGTGCTGGACCGCCTTGTCATGGGATGGTCGCCCGAGCAAATATCGGCCTGGCTGGCGCAGAACGATCCTAGCCTGTCCATTAGCCATGAGTCCATTTACCGTTTCATCTACGCCCAGATCGCCCGCACCCAGGATTACAGCTGGCGGCACTATCTGCCCAGGGCCAAAAGCACGCGCGGACATTACAGGAGGGTCGCGAAGACCGTGCAGAATATCAAGTATCGCGTCTCCATCCGCGAAAGACCTGACAGCATAAATACGCGACAGGAGCCGGGCCACTGGGAAACCGACCTGCTCCTGATGTCGGATAAAAAGAACAATATCCTGGTCGCGCAGGAACGGACGACCCGCTACGTCCGCCTGATCCGTCAATCCTGCAGGCAGGCCGAACCTGTCGCCGGACGCCTCTATGAATGCTTTAGATCCCTGCCGCCAGACCTGCGCCGCTCGCTAACGCAGGATAACGGCGTCGAGTTCTCCCTCCATTATAAGCTCAACGAAACCCTGAACATGAAAACATACTTCTGCGACCCCCACAGCCCATGGCAAAAAGGCGGCATCGAAAACATCAACGGAAGAATAAGACGATATATTCCTTTAAAAACAAAACCGGAAAATATCTCCGATCAGGATGTCGAAATCCTCGAAAACATCATCAATCACACCCCAAGAAAATGCCTTGGATTTAAAACACCGGCCAAGCTATTCTCCAATTTACTTAAACCGTTGCACTTCAAATGTGAATCCACCTCCCGGCCTCCGCCGGGATGACATCATAGGAATGAACTTTACAAAAATCCTGAAAAAGACTACCAGAAAGGACATGAGCTTTAAAACAGCCCTTAAAAATCCGGCCTCCCTGCCCGCGCATGATTATGCAGACAGCGCGCCCGGCCCACTGCACCGCATGCGCCGCTTGCGCCGGAGCGATGAACTGCGCCGCCTTGTGCGTGAAAACGCTTTGAGTCCCAGGGATTTCACCCTTCCCGTTTTCGTCGAGGAAGGCCTGGCCGAACGCAGCCCGGTCGGCTCCATGCCTGGTGTCTACCGCGAAACCGAGCGGTCCGTCGTTGATATCGCACGCGCGGCTCAAAATAGCGAACTGGGCGCGCTGATGCTGTTTGGCGTTTCCCGTAATAAAGACAATACGGGCAGCGACAGTATGCGTCAGGGCGGCCTGCTGGACCGGATGATCCGGCGGGTCAAAGACGCCTGCCCAGATCTTCTGGTCATGGCGGATCTCTGCTTCTGCGAATATACCGATCACGGCCATTGCGGCCCGCTCGACCGGGACGGGCATGTGCATAACGACACCACAATTGAAAATATCGGCCGGCAGGCCGTGATTGCCGCCGCCGCGGGCGCGGATATCGTTGCGCCATCCGGCATGATGGACGGCCAGGTCGCCGCCATCCGTTCGGCATTGGGTTCCAATGGATTTGAGCATACGCCGATCCTGGCCTATGCCGCCAAATTCGCCTCCAGCTATTACGGCCCGTTCCGTGAAGCGGCCGGATGCTCCCTGCAGAAGGGCGACCGCAAGACCTATCAGATGGATCCGGCCAACGGGAATGAGGCCTTGCGTGAAGTGGCACAGGATATTGCCGAGGGCGCCGATATGGTGATGGTGAAGCCCGGCCTGCCCTATCTCGATATTATCTGGCGCGTAAAACAGGAATTCCGCCTGCCAACCTTCGCTTATAATGTCAGCGGCGAATACGCCATGCTGAAATATGCAGCCCAGGCGGGCGCACTGGATTATAACAAAGCCCTCATGGAAATGATGATGGCGTTCAAGCGGGCGGGTGCGGATGGCGTACTGACTTACGCAGCTATCGACGCGGCGCGGATGGCGTCAGAATAATTGCCTTCAGACACCTTGAACTCTCTTCCAAAAAAAGCGAAACTATTCCCAGTGCTTACACTTCCTTAAGCCTTTTCTGGCACGCTGTTCTCTGGCGGTTTTCTTTTACATTTCAGCATCTTCCTTCGCGCAAGGCTTTCGTAAAGTATCATGAAGTTTCTTGGCCTTATCGTTGTTTTTGTCTGCGGCTTCGCCGGGTATCTGCTCGGCGGGGGTAAGCTCGGCCCGATTCTGCACGCCCTGCCCCTCGAAGGCCTGACTATTCTGGGCTGCGCGTTCGGCGCGTTCATGATCAGCAACACCAGCCATACCATCAAGGCAACAATGGGCGGGCTAGGCACGGCCCTCGGGAAGCCAGAGGCGCATTCCAAGGAATCCTATATCGAACTGCTCAGCGTGTTGTTCTCCATCTTCAAGCTGGCGCGTACCAAAGGTTGGCTGGCGCTGGAATCCCACATTGAAAAGCCGGAAGAAAGCAGCTTGTTCAAGCAGTTTCCCGGCTTTTCCGAAGATCACCACGCGCTGGTTTTCATCTGCGATTATCTGCGTATCATTTCACTGGGTAATGAAAACCCCCATGAAATCGAAGCGTTAATGGATGAAGAGATCGAAACGCTCAAAACCGACAAAATGCATCCGGGCCATGCCATGCAGGGTATGGCGGACGGCGTTCCTGCCCTTGGCATCGTGGCGGCCGTGCTTGGTATTATCAAGACCATGGGTTCCATCACCGAACCGCCGGAAATCCTGGGCGAGATGATCGGCGGCGCGCTGTGCGGAACGTTCCTCGGCGTGTTCCTGGCTTATGGCTTCTTCGCACCGTTGGCCGGCGCATTAAACGGCCGGGCGGAAACGGAAGTCATGTATTACAGGTGCATGAAGGTTGCCGTGATCGCCTTCCTGAACGGCGCCGCCCCTCAGGTGGCTGTTGAATTCGCCCGGAAATTCCTGCCACACCATGTGCAGCCTGAATTCGCCGAACTTGAGAACAAGCTGAACGAGCTGCCCGCACCGGGCGCCTAAAAGGAGATTTCAGCCGTGGCGAAGAAGACGGACGAAGTCCAGCCCATTATCATCAAGAAGATTAAGAAAGGCGGCCATGGCCACCATGGCGGCGCGTGGAAAGTCGCCTATGCCGACTTCGTGACGGCGATGATGGCGTTCTTCATGTTGTTATGGCTGCTGAACGTCACGACGGAAGAACAGAAAAACGCGATCTCCAACTATTTCGACCCCTCTGCCCCGCAAGTTTCCGAATCGACCAGCGGCGCAGGAGGTGTAATGGGCGGCCTGTCCATCGAATCCGAAGGCGCAATGACAGATACCCAGCAGGAAATGGCAAAGCAGGAGACGACCGGCAAGGCATCCAACGATTCCACGGCGACCAATGTCAATCAGACCACCGCCGAGGCCCAGGACATACGCGATATGGAGCAAGAACTCAAAGCACGCGAAGACGCCCGCTTTGAGCATACCAAGGAAGATATTGAAAAAGCGCTGCAAGAGTCGGAGGAAATGAAGGATCTAGCCAAGCACCTTATGATCGACATCACGCCTGAGGGTCTGCGCATCCAGATTATCGACCAGGATAAAGATCCGATGTTCGCGTCAGGCAGCGCGCAGATGTTCGAAAAAACACAGAAGCTGGTGGCCAAAGTCGCCGATTTGATCAAGCCCCTGCCGAATGCCATTTCCGTGCGCGGTCACACCGACGCTACGCCCTACTCGAACAGTGCCGGAACCTATACCAACTGGGAATTGTCCGCAGACCGCGCCAACGCTACCCGCCGCATTCTTGAAAGCCATGCCATCCCGCAAAAACGCCTGGCCAATGTGATGGGCAAGGCGGATACCGAACTGTTCCTGCCGCAAGCCCCGACGGATGCACGCAACCGTCGGATCAGCCTGCTGCTGCTCCGTGAATCACTGGAAGACGCAGTGAAGCGCGGGGAGTTCAGCAAGACCAACCTGAAAGCGCCAATCAAATCCCTGGTTCCGCCGCCGAAGCCGGTCGAACCGCCAGC
>JBGAQU010000056.1:0-18914 GCA_044220535.1 Alphaproteobacteria bacterium
CGGCCTTGCTGAAGGATATCGGCGGCGCGCCCGCCCCTTAAGAATCTTGCGATTGCCAGGCGTCTGATATACAGACTGTATATGGTATAACCATAACAGAATACCGGATTGACTTTGATCATGAGCCCCCGCCTTTTATTTCAGGCCCAGATGATGGAAAGCATTGGCGGCCCGCTGATGGCCGCCGTGACTGCCATTCAGGCGGAACGGCCTGATGTTGCCACGGCAGGCGCCGCCTCGACCATGGCTGAACTGCTCAGCCGCTCTGTGCAATTTGGCATCGCCCTCTCCGCCTCGCTTCATTTAAAAGGCAGCGACGGAGAAGCCGCGGCGATCCGCATGGCCATGACGGCGCTGGCCGCCAGCCTGGTTGGCGAATTATACAGACGCACCGGTCAGCCCCCGGCCGAAAATGATATCCGCAGGCTTCAGCCTGCCTTTGACGCCATTCTCAGCTTCGCCGACCAGTTCGCGCCCGACGCTGAAACCATCGAACGCATGAAAAAACTGGAGCCGGGCGCGCTGGCCAACGACGATCATCAGGCCACGATGCAATACCTGCAGGCTTTTGTACCCGTCGTGGCTGAAATCAGCCTTTATTCCTTTGGCCGTTCCGATCGTAAACTGGTCCAGGATGTCGCCTCTCGCCTGTCCGTACGTGCCTCTGCCATGCGCCAGTCGCTGTTCCCGGATGAAGCACCCTCTGGCCATAAAATTCTGGAAACCCGTCTTTTGAACGTGTTGTGCGCCCTCTATCTGGAATGCCATCGCACCGAACGTATGCGTCTTGAGGGTTTAAGCGAAGCGGATAAATCTCATGGCGGCGAGCCTTCTCTCGATGGTCTCTGGGCCTTGTTCGAAGAACGGGCGGCTATGCTGGAAATGCTTTCATCCGCTTTGTTCGACAGCCCGCTTTCTGGTAACGTACAGCCAACTGTACCTGTGCAGCAAAAACCCACATCTGTTGCCGTACAGCCGCCCCCGGAGCCGCCGCCCGTCCAGTACGCCCAGTATGCCGAAAGCGTACCGGCAGAGCCGCCACCCGAAAAACCGTCCAGTCCCATGGGCTTCTTGGCAGGGGGCTGGCCAGGCATGATTGTTGCCGCCCGCATGATTGCCGCCTGCGTTTTTCTGGCTGCCAATACCTATGAAATCCCTCCCGCCGCGCTGATGGGTATTTACCAGATTGAATCCGGCACCCTGGGGCAGGAAGTCCGGAATACCAATGGCAGTTACGATCTGGGTCCCATGCAGATCAATACGGTCTGGCTGCCCGATCTGGCGCAGCGCTGGGGCGTTTCCACGGATACGGCCCGCCGCCTGGTGCGTGACGACGCCTGCACCAATGTTGGCGTTGCGGCCTGGATTTTAAGGCAGCATCTGGATGAAACCGGCAATATCGCCACCGCCATCGCCCATTACAATTCGCGGACGCCCCTTTACGGCGGGCGGTATAAGTCGAAAGTGGTGCAGAGCATTTCCCGTTATCAGCTGATTCCCCTGAACCGGCAGGAATGAAGGCTTGTGTATAACTTGCGCGGAAGGCTGGGGACGGTTAAAAACAATGTTGTTCTCTTATTGGCAAGAGGATAACGTGGTCAGGGCGCGAAAGCGGTATTTTGTGCCCGCCGTATTTAGAAGGTTTGTAGAATGATCCGGACAGCATATCTGGGCGCACTTTTTTTAACCGGCTTACTGCTGGCCTCATGCGCCGCTGTAAAGGGCGATCCGCAGATTGCGGCCACGCCTGATAAGGTTTCGCTGTTGATGGCGCGGGCGGCCGACCGTGCGTCGGTGGCTCTGGAAACGCTGGCGGCTGTTGAACAGGCGCGCTCCCCATCCGTTGCCGTTGCGCCGATTGACGATGCGCCGCCTGAACTGCAACGTTCCATCACCGTGACCTGGAACGGCCCGGTCGAACCGATCGCCCGTAAGCTGGCCGACCGCGCCAGCTATTCCTTCCAGGTCATCGGCGCGCCGCCGCCCGTGCCGGTGGTGGTCAGCATCAATGTTGAAAACACGCCCGTCATCGATGTGCTGCGCAGCCTGGGGCTTCAGCTGGGCGTCCGCGCGGATATCCGTGTTGATGGCGCCGCCCGCGTTGTTGAAATCCATTACGCTCCGGTCGTCGGGGCAGGGGGCTAGGGTTTACAGTGCCGTTTTTGAACCAAAGCCGGACCAGATGTTTTGGCAGGATGCATGTCCTGCATATTCTGACGCTCGCTTTGCTTCTTGGCACGCCGCATTTGGCAACGGCCGGCAACGAACCGGATGAAGCGCAAAAGCCCTATGTCGAACTGCCCGCCGAAGACACGGAACAAAGTTCAGGCTGGGTCGATGAAAACGATCTGGGCCTTGGCCAAAAGGCGCCGCCTTCAATAATCGAGCTGCAGAATATCCAGCCGGAAACCAAGATTGAAAATCTTGATAAGGGCGACGGCATGTCCGCCAATATTCGCGGCGGCGCCGTGCGGGAGGCTGCGCTGTCCTACGGCGCGCGCGGTGGCCTGGCCTGGCGCACCTGGCAGATCCGGCATGAGATGGAAGGCCGTAAGGCCTCCATGGATAAAGTCTTTGATTTTCGCAGCCTTCTGATCGCGGCGCCCTCCGGCCTTCTGATCGAGCCGCCCGTGATTTCCGAACAGGAAAACTCTCTTCTGATCGAAGGCAGCGGCGCGGGCGCATCTGTGGCCGACCGTATCTATGAAATCAATAAAAACGCCCGTATCGTCAGCACGCCGCGCCATTGGCGCAACTATCTGGAACGCGAATGGGGCGGGGTGACGCCGCCGCCTGATATGCTCCGCCCGCGCAGTGCGGAAGAACGCAAAATCTGGATCGAACAGGTTCAGGCCGGCTGGGACCAGGGGATCAAGCAGGCCGACGATATTTTTGATGAGGATATCAACCAGTTGACCGCCGATTATCGCGGCATGGTGCGTTACCGCATGCTGCTGGCGCAAGGCATGGTTTCGCCGCCCTATGCGGTCCAGACCGATCGCGGCGTGACCGGAAACGGAACAACAATGCGCGTCGGGGACCGCGAAGTCCATATCACCGGCATGCCTGAACTCAATGCAGGAGCCAGGACATGGAAGCCCGCAAACCGATAAGCCTTCTTAAAGGCAAGGAAAACAAGGCGCAAACCTGGCCTGAAGAGCCAGGCCGCTTTACGGAAGATCATGTCGACACATTCCTGGTGTGGGCCGTAAAGAAAAAAGCCTCCGACATCACCTTCCAGTCCGACCGCCAGACCTATCTCGAAATCGACGGCACGCTGTATCCCGGCACATACCGGGACCGGGCGTTGGATGCTGCGGATATGGCGGCGGTGCTGCATAAGATTTACGGGCCGGAAGCGCAGGCCCGCCTCGCGTCCGGAACGGATCTCGACATTTCTTATGAAGTGCGCCCGGATCGGTATACGCGTATTCGTTTCCGCGTGAACATTACGCCCATCCTGTCTCGCGGCCGTGACGCGGCCCAGGTGACGATGCGAAGCCTGCCGAGCGAGCCGCCAAGCCTTAAGGATCTCAATATCGAAGAACAGATCGTCAATGCCTGGGCGCCGCGCCAGGGCATGATCGTGGTGACGGGACCGACCGGTTCCGGCAAAACCACGCTGATGGCGGCGGGCAACCGCTACCTTCTGGAACGCCCGCATGGCTGTGGCAAGATGCTGACCTATGAATCGCCGATCGAATATGTGTATGACGCGATCAAAAGCCCGCGCTCCCTGGTCGCGCAGACGGAAATTCCCCGGCATTTGCCGGATTTCGCGCGTGGTGTTCGCAACGCCCTGCGCCGCAAGCCCGAAGTCATCATGGTGGGGGAGGCGCGGGATAAGGAAACCATTTCCGCCGCGATCGAGGCCGCGCAGACCGGCCACACCGTTTACACGACCACGCACACGATCGGTGTCGCCGCGACCATCCAGCGTATGGTGTCTGCCTTCGAACAGAATGAACGGCCTGAACGCGCCTACGCCCTGATGGAAACGCTGCGCATGATTGTGACGCAGTCATTGGTGCCGAAAGTCAACGGCGGCCGCATGGGCATTCGTGAATGGATGATCTTCCCCAGCGATGTTCGTGAAAAGCTGCTGGACATGGATTTTAAGGAGTGGGGCGCGACCATCCAGCGTATGGTGCCCCTATATGGCCGCACCATGGCGGAGTCCGCCCGTATTCCGTTCGAGGCCGGGCTGATCGAACGTCGCTGGTATCTGCTTCTGGCCTCCAGCACCTCAAGCGGTTGAGAAAGTTAACAGTTTTCAGTGAACAGTTTGCAGTGGTTTATTTTGATAAACTATTGTAAAATAATAGATACTGCTTATCTGTAAACTGAGAGCTGAACACTGATATGGGCGCAGCAGACGATACCCAGTTAGAAAAAGCCAACTGGCACTGGCGCAACTCCATGCGGCCCGTCCGATTTTTCAACCTGGATGCCCGCGCGGCTTTGCCTTTTATGGTTCTTCTGGTCTATGCGCGCCCCATTTCTCTGGCGTTGACCATTATTATTACAATCGTGTTTAAATTTTTGGAAAGCCGCGGCCTGACCTTTAGCGCGTCTTTGCGCGCGCTGCGGGTATGGGTGGTGGGCAACAACCGCCCTGGCTGGCTTAGTTTCCGCCGCCGCCGTATGATCGATTACGGCTGATCCGTTAAGACTTTTCTGATAAAAACTGGGCGATTTGGGCCAAGACCGCTTGTTATTTGCGGCCATGCATTTTATGGTCTGATGACCCCGTCATTCCAATTTTTTGCGCTCTGCGCTGACGGATTGAACAACTTTATTTGCTGGATAGACACATGGCGAAAGCTTCAGGCAAGACGGCACGCATCTTTTTTATCGCCGCGCTGGTTGCGGGCGGGATGATAATGGCAAACCCCGCGCAGGCAGGGTTTGAATTCAAGCCCCCGCCCAAACCTCAGGCGCAATCCAAAAATGCGGATGGTGCGCCAGCGGCGCCTGCGCTTCCTGCGGCGCCCGTCGATACCGCCAGATTGCCCGATGGCGATATGCCGATGCAGCCGTTGCCCGACGTGCCGCCTTTGCCAACTGGCCAAATGCCGGGTCAGCTGCCCGCCATGCAGACCTCGGTGAAAATAGCCCCTGTGCCAAAACCGGCTGAGGCCGCCATGGCCCCGGCGCCGTCCCCTGTCATGACTCCGCCGCGCCCGCCCGTTTCCGCAGTCGCCGCCGCGCCGCTCGCCCCCGCCTACACATTGGTGGACGGTTTTGGCAGTGACATGCCGCTGGCTTTGGCCTTGCGCCAGATTGTGCCGGCAAACTACGCCTATTCATTTGATAAGGCGGTTAATCCCGGCGAACGCGTGAACTGGACCGGCGGCCGCCCCTGGAACGACGTCCTGAATGACGCGCTTGCCCCGCACGGCCTGAAAGCCACGATCATGGCGAACAGCGTGCGCGTCGACCCTGCGGCTGGCCCGACACCGGCGCCTCAGGCGGCGGGGGCGCCTGCCATGCCCTCATCCTTTGCAGGCGTGAAGGATGATAAAGCCATGTCCTATCTGACATACGCGCGCAAACCGTCCGAACAAAAGGACTGGAGCGGCGAAGGAACGGCCAGCTACCCCCGTCACGAACCGGCAAAGCATGACGGCATGGATCAGATGCCCGCCGCAGCGCCGATCGCGCCGCCTGCGCCTTTGCCGCTGGCCTCGCCCATCTCCATGGCAACGCCGCCCCAAGCTCCTGTTGTTCCAGCTTCGTCTTCCTCGGCGATTCATACCCAGGCGCCGGAAGCCATCTTCGCGGAATCCCCGTCAGCGCCTGTTCCCAGACTGCCCATCCCGGAATCCTCGATCAGCCGTCAGGAAGACACGACCTATGTCTGGCCTGCCAATACGGATACGCCCGCACCGCCGCCGCCATCGATGATGCATCCTTTGCCGCCGCCCATCACATCAGGCCGCCCGTCCATCTCGCGCCAGGCCGATACGCTTTCAAGCGCAAAACAGGTTAAGGCGGATCAGCCCATCCTCGCTGCTCTTCCTAATGACGGTAGGGATACAATGACGGCAGCTGCGCCTGCATTGACTCCGCCGCCGGCTGAATCAAAACAAGCGCCCGTAACCGTTGCGTCTGCAAAACTTGCGACCGCGCCTGCTAAAATCCTCGCGGTTCCGCCTGCCGCCATCGAACCCGCCGCGGGCGGACAAAGCTGGACGGCTGAAAAGGGCCAGAGCCTGAAACTGGTTCTGGAAGACTGGGCCCAGAAATCGGGCACGGAATTCTATTGGAACAGTATAACGGATTACAAATTGCCGCAGGACGTCCATGCCTCCGCATCCTTCACTGACGCGGTTCAGCAGGTGCTGGCGCTTTATCAAACCGAACCCGATCGTCCGGTCGGCACCCTGCAAAAAACCCAGAACGGCGCAAGCAAACTCGTAATCGACAGCTATTCGGCCCCGTCTTCCGCGCCCGAAAAGAAATCGGCAAAAGCCGGTTAATCTATGTGATCGGCAGGAAGTTCGTCAGCGACAACGATCCCGCCGATGCGGTCACGCGATACGATGCCTCCAGCTGAATCTGCAGGGCCTGGATTTTCACCGCCGCCTCGTTGATATCGGCGTTCTCAATATCCCCGATCGTGCTTTGCAGCGACGCTTTTTCCTTTACATGGCTGTCTGAAATCTGTCCGATCTGCACCTGTGCCTGCGCCAGTTTCTGGCTTTCGCCGTCCAGGCTGTCTAATCCTGATTTCAGCATCGCCGTCAAATCGTAATACAGCTGATAGAAATTATCCGACTGTGCCTGCTTCGAAGCACCTGGGGATGTTGTGGTGCCGGGCGGGTCGCTCGGGTCGCTTGAAACTTTGTCCACGACTTTGGACAGGTTTTTCAGCATATTGACCGCGACCGTGATGTCGCGCATGGCGTTGCCGTTGGCCAATACCGTGTAATCGACCTCCAGCCCTTCATCGGCTTTAACCGTCACGGTTTTTGCCGTGCCTGCGGACAGCGGCGCGGAATATCCCATCGTCGTATCGGTCAGCTGGGTTCTGCTGCGGTAACTCTGGATCAGCGTGGCCGTGTCGATCGTGCCGTTGACCCAGTCGGTCAGCCGGCCCTGCATATAGGTATCCATCGTGCCGTCATCCGTCACCGGCTTTTCCAGCGTATTGGCGCCGCCGAACAGATAACGGTCGCCGTCCTGCTGGTTGACGAGAACACCCAGGAATTGCGAAACCTTGTCGGCCATGCTGCCGACGGCTGTCAGATCCGCCTCGCCCTGCGTCGGCTGCACCGTGATGGTGCCCAGCACGTTTTGCGACTGGCTTTTGAATTCACTCATCGCGTTGGTCATGATGTTCATGCGCGTATTGGCGGTCTGGATGTTGCTGGTATAGGTATCCAGCATTTTGAAATTCGCCCGCGCCCGTTCCGATGCGACCACCTGTGTACCAAGGCCTTTAAACGCGTTGGTTTTATGCCCGGTTGTGATCTGTAACTGATAATCCGCAAGAGTGGTTTGCAGGTCTTTCATCTGCTCAATGCGGTCAAGCGCCTGCCCCAGTGTCGATATGCCTGTCATGTTTGCCTCTTCTATCTAAATGAATCCAGCAATTGCTGGAACAATGTGTTGACGGCCGTAATGGTCCGTGCCGATGCTGCATAGGCGGTCTGCACCACGATCATATTGGCCAGCTCCTCATCGATATTGACGCCCGTCTTGTCGGTCAGTTTCGTCTGCAGCACGTCGCGGAAACTTTTCTCGTCCTTGCCTTGCGCTTCGGTCTGGTTGACGTCTTCGGTCTGGCGGTTGACCATCTGCTGCCCGAAATCGATCAGGCTGGTGGTGCTGACCGGCCCGGTCGAAACATTGGCGCCCGGCCCCAGATTGACGGTGCGGAACGGGTTGGTCGTGCTGTGCAGGACGTCGGCGACAGGCGAATCCGTTCCGAACAGGGCTTTCAGGACACTGCTGCCTGCGGTCGCGCCGCTGCCGCCCGTGCCGTCGGCGGTGAATGGCCCGCCTGTAATACGGATATCGCCGCCAAAGCGCGGGCCGCCGTTGCTATCGTCGCCGCCGGGGCGAAGGGTCAGGTGTCCGGTGCCGCTGATGCTGGCATATAATCCCGGCACGCCCGTGCCGGTCAGCGGGTCGTATTCCAGCTTATCAAGAAGGTCCGTCTCATCTTCGCCCGGTTCAATGGTGACGCGATAGGTTTTGTCGTTGCCCACCTGAATCTCTATATACGGATCTTTCGTCACGGTTGTCCCGGCGGTCAGGCCCAGGAACTGCAAACCGGCAGTGCCCATGCTTCCGCCGCCTGAAGACGCAACGGTGATATTGCCGGTCGAGCTTAAAACCAGCTGGCCGTATGAATTGCGGCTGGCCGCGGCATTCAGGCTGGCCGGCACGCCTGCCGCCGTGATCTGGGCATTGATCTCCGCGATCATCTGGTCCATGGCGTCGTTGATACCGGGGCCGATCGGGAAGTTGGTGGCCGCCGCGCTTAAATCCAGCGTGACGGTCGTCGGTCCCGCGCCCGTGCGCGACTCTTCAAATGTCAAGGTCAGCTGGTCGCCGGTTGCAAACGCCGTGTCGCCCGCGGTCAACAAGGATGCGATATTGGTATAGTTGGACAGTGCCTTGCTGCTGGTCACCTGGTTGCTGGACGTGATCCCCAGCCAGTCCTGCATTGTTGTCGTGCCCGTTGCTGCGGCACGGATATCAACCGTACCCACCGCCTGCTGGTAATCGACATCGCCAAAGGCAAAGTTCATCACGCGGCGGATCACTTCGTTGGATCCGCTTTGCACCGGCACGTCCACAGGCTCTGTGCGGATGAGTGACGGATCGTTGATGATAGCCACGTTCACCTGTAAACGGGATGAAAACCCGACATAGGTAACGGGCGTTAACGGGCCGGGCGGATTGGGGACCGGGTTGGTATTCGCAGGCACGGTACCCGACTGGTCGGTGAACAGCCGCAATCCCTGATCGTCCAGGCGCATCGCGGTCTTTTGCGCCAGCTCGTCAATCTGCGCCTGATATTGCGGAATGGTCTGGTCGCGCAAGGTGATCAGCGATCCCAGGCGCCCGCCCAGCGGATCGGTCGTAATGTTGATGGCATTCTTGTTGACGACGGGGCTGCCCCCGACATACACGCCCGCTGTGCTCACCGGATAATAATTGTCGGCGCTGATCGCGGACGGTCCGAAATAAAGGGTTTGCGCCTGCGCGCCCGCGATTTCCACGCCTGTTGCTGTCTGGACGATCAGCACGCCGTCACCGCGCGTGTAAGTCGTGACGTTCATTTCCTCTGACAGGGATTTCACCGCGGTGTCGCGCAAATCTTCATAGGCGGCCGTGGTGGCTCCGATGGCGGTCTGGAATTTGATCTTCTGGTTCAATTCGGCAATCTGGTTCAACAGGCTGTTGATTTTATTGACCGACGTGGTCATGTCGTTCTGCGTGTCGTTCCGCATGTTGTTCAGCATGGCGCCGAAATCATTGAACCGCTTGGCGACGGTTTGTGCCTGGGTGATCACCGCCCGCTGCAATGACGTGCTTTCCGGGCTGTCCGACAGGGCGGAAAATGTATCGCGCAGCTGCGCGATCTCGGCACCGATGGAAATTTCATCCGCCGGATCTCCATGAAATTGCTGGATTTTATTTAAGTACGTGGCCCGTGTATCCAGCGCCGATACGCTGGAAACCTGCGTCCACAAATCGCGCGACAGGCTGACATCGACGGTACGGATGATGGAATCGCCCTTCACCCCTATGGTGACACCATTGATGGAATCCGACGATTGCGGCAAAATTTTCCGGGTATATCCTGCCGTGCTGGCATTGGACACGTTTCCGGATATGACATTCAGCTGTTGCTGGGCCACGCGCAGGCCGGAAAGGGCTGAATCTAAAGCTCCTACCATGGTTATCCCGTTGTTTGCATATTGGCCGGTCCCAAAAGACAGGCGTCCTGCAGGGGATCATTGCAAGACCGGTGCCAGACCAGCCAGGGATAAGGGGCATTTTAAGGCCCGGCAGGGGGCGGGGTGGTGCTCATCAGCAGATTGGGCAGGGTGCCGATAATGGTGTTATTGACCGGTCTCTCCAGCTCCCGCAGCTTCATCTCAACGATCAGGGAGATCAGCATTTCACGCCTTAACGAGGCTTCAAAGCGGTCACGATCCTGCATCAGTTCAATGGCTTGCAAGGCGACGCCGGTGCGCTCCACATTAACGGGCTTGGTAAATAGATTGATGAAAAATTCAGGCGCCATGTAAATCCGCTTGGTCAGTACGTCCATCTGCGCGAAATAGCTGGGGTTCTGCCCGAGCAGTGTAAGGATCTGGTCGTCGGGCACGCCAAGCTCCCTGACAATTTCAGTAAGGTAAGGCGTATCATACCCGGTGCCTTGCGCCTTCATGCCGACCAGATGCGCGAAACTGTTTTGCGCGACCCCCCGTATCGCCTGCAGGGATCGGGCATTTTGATAAATCCATGTGCCCGGACCCATATTTTTAACCGGCCCGTTATTGATCAGGTCTTCCGGTATGGTGGGGAATAAACTGGCGTTAAACAAATTATGGGACAGCGCCAGAACATCTTCTTCATCATTGGTCAGTACGTTATTGGTGAAGTCGATATCCATGGTTAACGGCCCGTCAACCAGCGACGTAAAATTAAGGTCGCGGTTTCTGCGGCCGGGCGGTGCCGTGGCTGTGCAAAGGTCGCGCATGATGCCGCTATTGTCCCTTGGGTCGCAATATGTGTTGAAGTATTGCTCCAGGCGGGATCGCATATTGTCATCCTGTTCCAGCCCCGTCATCTGCTCATAAGGCAAAAGGGATCGCTGCAGCAGGGCGTTGCCCAATATATAACTATTGGCGTCCGCCTTTAATCCGGATGATGTCAGCCCTCTGACGTTGGTGCCTAAAACGCACATTTGATGCGTGGGTTCCATTTCCTTGTGGATCTGCGTATCCAGATCCTGCAACAGGCGCTGGGATTCCATCTGATGTTTGGCATCGAAAAACGTGCCGATGATCAGTACTTGTTCCATCATATTGGTGGTGAATTGTTCCATCATGGCATCGAAAATCGCCATCCATTTTTCACGTAATGCGCGATCAAGCGGGTATGTGTGGTAAATATCGTGATCGGCGTATCGAACGTTGGATCCGTCCATTGGGGCGGCACGACAATCGCCGAATAAACGGGGCGCGGATTGAATGAAAGACCCAGTACCGTGACAACAGCCAGCATCAGCCACAGCCTAAGGCCGTGGCGTTGTGATGACTGCATATGCGGTTTCGTTTTCATCCCGTTGTCCAGATTTCTACTGCTGATTCATATCCAGGTTTCTGATCGCGTTCGATATGACCTGCTGCTGCTTGTCCACCTGAAGCTCAAGGATCTGTGACATGATCGCCTCGCTGCGGGTGGAGCTGTTATACATTTCGCGTTCCAGGATGGAATTGATGGCCTGCAGCGCGACCTTCCTGCGATTGACGTTGGCTGGTGTATCGTACAGGTCTGAATAGAATTCAGGCCTTTGGTACAGGCGCTTCGCCAGGAATTTCAGTTGCGCGTAATAACTGGGCCTGTCGCCCAGCACCGATGCCACCTCGGCGTCCGGTATGCCCAGATCGCGCATGATCATATGCATATATTCCAATGTATTGGCCGATCCGCGGCCCGTGCCGGCTCCATCGGGCGTACCCTCGGCCTTCATGCCGACCAGGGTTTCAAAGCTGCTGGACGCCACGCTGCGCTTGGCGGCAACGCTGCGATAATCAACGACGTCGTCCATATTATCTTGTGCCTTTAATTGGGACCAACCGATACGCTGCATCAGGTTATGGCCGTACAGATATTGCTTCATCAGAAAAATGGAGTCTGGAAGATTGTCGGCCAGACGCGGGATAAGGGTCATATTGATCGTATCAGGCGTTGCAACGGCTCTTGTGAAATCGATATCGCGGTTGAAGTCCTGCATGGCGAAATTGTCGCCGTCATGGGTTTTGCGGTCGCACACCATAAACAAACCGGTATTTGCGACCGTATCGATCCTGTCATTGTCGTCAAAATCACAGAAGGTCTGGGCAAATCGGGCCAGACGGTTGCCGCGGTCGCCGCTGCCGCCGTCCTCGCTCTCCGCGCCTGAAATCTCGCCATTGCCCAGGGCATGCTTGATCGTGTGTTCCGCCAGCACGCTGGACGTCATTTCCGATACGCGCTCCGAAGCCGCCAGGCTCAATGCCGCCGTGCCGATTGTGCACATGCCTGAACTGGGGCGGTAATCCTTATGGGCCTCAACGGTCAGTTTTTGAAATAAAAGCTGCGTTTCCAGCTGCTGCTTGGCGTCCATGAACGCGCCAATGCTCATCATCTGGTTCATCATCATGGTGACAAATTGCTCTGTCATCATCTGCATGGCGGGAATAACGTTCTCAATCAGGAAAACATCGATCCACCACCGCTCGTCCCGTCCCATCTCTTCTGTTCCGATTTCCAGTCCCTTGCCACGGATCAGGGGCACGGGCAGGGCCGTGCCAAAAAACTCCCGGGTTTTTAAATGCGCCCTTAAAATATAGTACTGCGTTTCGGCATGGGCCGCCACGGCGCAGGTGCATTCTTCGCAATCCTGCGCGCGCGCATGGATGGAATGCGCCATTATTGCGCAGAACATGAATCCTGCCAGCGCAAACCGTAATAAAAATGCTGGTTTATACATCATGGCTCAGGCCCCGGCGGGTTGGCTTTTTCCTTACGCTGCATGCGCCCGTAAACGTCCGCCAGTCTTTCCTGGCCTTTAACGACTTCCATTTCAAGCATCTGGGACAGTAAAGCTTCGGTCCTTAGCTCGCTTTTGTATTTTTCGCGGTCAAGCATCAGGTTGATGGCCTGCATGGCCACGTTCTTGCGATTGACGTTCGCGGGCGTGTCATACAGGTTCACGAAGAACGACGGAGTCTGATAAATCGACTGGCTCAATATCTGCAGCATGGAATAATAGCTCGGGCTGTTCAGGGCGTCGCCCGCGTCATTCATGCCCGTCACCAGCTTTTGCGCGTCTTCCTTGGACAGGCCCATGCGTTCAAACACCACGGATAAATATTCTGCCGTGGGCGCGCTGGATTGGTTCGATGCCGTCTTCAGGGCCATAATATTGTTAAAGCTGTTTTCAGCCATCAGGTGTTTGGCGACAATCGTCCGCAGGTCCATCCAGGCTTCCTGCCCCTCAATCCTTTTCATCGCGGGCACGGATAAATTCGAACGCGCGAATGGATGGTTTGCGTATAGGTAATTGGACAGGGCAAACAGATCCTGTTCGTCATTGGTTCGCGCGTTGTTGCTTAAATCGATGTTTAATGTCATGCGTTCGCCCATCATGCGCGCATAGTCTATATCGTTATTGCGCCGGCCCTGGGGCGCGCCATCATCGCATAGATATTCCGTATGCCGGTTGTTGTCATTCGGGTTGCAGTAGACCTGGCGCACCACCTCCAGGCGGGAAATGGAATCGGCTTCCGGCCCGCCATCGGCTTCGGTTCCTTCACTGCCCAGCTGCCGCTCAATGGAACGCTTGGCCAGGGCATGGGCGGTCAGCCGCGTTCCGGCTTCGGCGCCGGCCAGGTGCATGGTCGCCGTGCCGATCACGCACATATCGTTGCTTGGTTGATAATCTTTATGCGCGTCGGCCATCCGCCGGCTGAACAGCCGCTGCGCGTCCATTTGCTCCTTGGCGTCGAACAAGGCGCCCGTGGCCATCATCTGGTTCATGCCGTTGACGACCAGTTGTTCGGTCATCAATTTCAATGCCGGAAAAAACTCCTCGAAAAAGTCATTGACGATCCAGTTCTGGTTTTGCGCGAACTGGTCGTTGATAAAGTCGCGCGTTCGTTCATGCTGATAAAAGATGACTGAACGCGTCAGATAATGATGAAAGGTCTCGCAGTCACAATCCGCATCACAGGCCGCGCGCGCGGATGAAGGCAGCAAAGCGCCGATCGCCAATATGGCGACCAATAAACAGCGCAGGATAAACCGTCCTTTTTTCATCATGGAAGCACCTTCTCGCCGTCGGCTTTGAGGGCTGCCACATTGTTTTGCACCTTGTCCTGATATTGCTTGAGATCCAGTTCAAGCCAGATAGACAACATCGATTCCTGGCGCAACATGCTTTCCCACCGGTCGAAATTCTGCATCAGCTTGATGGCTTGCAGCGCGACGCCCTTACGCTCAACATTGGCTTTGGTGTCATAAAGATCGGTGTAAAAGTCGGGCCGCTGGTAAATCAGCTTGGTCAATATATTCATCTGCGCGTAATAACTCGGCGCCGCACCGGTCAGCTTTGAAGCCTCTGCATCATCCATGCCCAGCTGGCGCAGCAATATGGTCATGTACCTGCGCGTGTCTATGGACGTGATGGACGGTATCCCGTCCGTCGCGGGGCGTGCGACGTAAGATCCGGGTGTTTTCATGCCGATGATAGAGTAAAAGGAATTTTCCGCGACGCTGCGTTTGGCAACCAGGGCACGCAGGTCGAGCAATGCCTCGCGGTTTTGCTGAAAGCCGAAGCCGGCCTCGGGCGGGCGAACCAAAAGGTTAGTGGCGTATAAATTGTCAGCCAGTGCAAAGACATTCCGTTCGTCTTCCGACGGCGATCCGCCCGGCAGGCCGGCGTCGGCAAAATCCACCGCTATGGTCTGGGGCTGGTCCACGACCTGGGTATAATTGACATCCGCGCTGCGTGTTGTCAGCGGGGCGCTGGCGCCGCAGATATTGAGCAGCTGTCCTGAGTCATGCTGGATATCGCAATAACGCTGCTTGAAAAGAACCATGCGCGCGCGCATGTCGTAATGCATGCCGTCCTCGCCCTGGGCGTTACGATGCCCCAACTGCCTGTCCTGTGAACGTTGGCTCAGAACATACCGCGTATATTCACCGCGCCGCTCGGCCGTCGCCAGGCTGCGTATGCCTGTTCCGATAATGCACATGCCGACATTGGGCTGGTAATCGCGCGACGCATCGGCCGTCAGGGTCTGGACGGTCCGCTGGGTTTCCAGTTCCTGCTTGCCGTCGAAAAATGTCCCGATGATCAGGGCCTGATCCATGGTCAAAGCCGCGAAATGCTGAGCGATCAGCATAAGCTTCGGCATGAATAAAGTGCGCCAGCGGTCAAGGAACCACGCTTGCTGATCGTTGATGTTTTCCGTGATCAGCCGTCTCGTATAATCGTGCTGGTCGTCAACATCCCAGTTGACCTCGGCATTTCCATGCTGGGTGATGGGATGGGCATCCGCCACGCATCCGCAATTTGTGCATGTAGGAAGAATGATTTGCGCACGTGCCGGGATAGAAAACGCTGTCAGGATCAGGCATGAAAAAACAACTGCGGCAAGGCGGCGGCAAAAGCCGCTCAAACCTGGCATATCGATGTTTTCTGCTTTTGCCATGTGTCTAATTGCCTATGGAGCACGCAAATTCTGTACGGCGCCCGTACCGCGAATTTTATTGATGCGGTTTTGAACGCTTTCCTGAACGCGCCCGATTTCCAGTTCAAGGATCTGTGACAAATTCATCTCCGTTCGCAACTGGCTGTTGAACTGATCCATGCCCTGCATCAGGTTGGCGGCTTCTATGGTCGCGCCCATTCGCTGAACGTTGGCGGGCTTGGTATAAAGGTTGATATAAAATTCGGGCCGCAGATAAAGCGTTTTATTCATGACTTCCATCAGGGCGTTATAACTTGGGCGTTGTCCGACCATGGTTCTTGCGTCTGCATCGTTGAACCCCAGCTGTGTATACACTTTCGCCAGATATTCCCCGACATCTTCCGCGGGTTGGCGGTCACCGGTTTTCATTCCGACGATATTATCGAAGGAATATTCCGCTACGTTGCGCCGCGCCGCGATGCTGCGGATATCGAGATAGGAAAAATGGTTGACCGGGCTTCTGTATGTGTCTTCCGCGATAAAATCCATTGTAGAGTTATCATAGAGATTGCTTGCCATGGCGAAAATATCGCGCTCGCGTTCATTGACGGGGTTATTGACGTTGTTATCCGCGAAATCCGCATCCAGCGTCAGGGGCTGGACGACCGTGTTCATAAAGCTGATATCGCGGTTAATGCCCGGCGCGTTGGAATTCGCCACGCGGCAGATCGATTTCATGGCCTTGAAATGGTCTTCATTGTCGCAAAACAGATCCCGCATCTGCTCAAACCTGGACTCCTTGTCGGTCGCCGTGCCGGTGGCGGCCAGGCTTTCACCGTTGCCCAGTTGCCGGTCCTGCATGCGTTTGGACAGGATATGCGCGGTAAGGATACTGTTGCGATACGCCGAGCCCAGGCCCCGGCTGGCCGTGCCCAGCGTGCACATTTCACTGTCGGGTGTATAGTCCTTATGTGCCCGCGCGGCCATCTCTTGTAAAATCTGCTGCGTCTCCAGCTGGTTTTTGGCATCCAGCATCGCCCCGAACGCCTCAACCTGAAGCATGCCAGTCGTCACCAGCTGTTCCGCCATGCCGCGCATCGCCGCAAGAAGGTTCTGTTGCCAGAAATATTGAAGCCAGAACACATCGCGGAAGGCAACGAATTGCAGCCTGATATATTCCTGGGTTGCAACGTGCTGTTCAGCGATAAAAGCCCGTGTCTGTGTATGTGCTAACCCATTGCATTCACAGTTAATACAGGCGGCTATGGATGATCTGGGGGTCAGGCCTGCGACGAAAAGGCATGCAAATACGAAAAAACCAAGAGCCGCCCGCTTAAATGCGGCCGGATCCTTTTGTCGATACCGGATATCTGGCGCTGCCAGTGTTCGCATACTGCAGTCAAAGCCCCGCTTTTGACCGGTTTACCCTCTTTAATTAAAAGTTTATCATATTCTGTGCCGGAAAGTATAAAAAAGACGTAAGACGATTTTCCTGCTAAACTGAGGGGTAGCCGGTTTTAATATTGCTTCCTGTGTAAGAGGTAAATACACTGGACGGCGCAGATTCGGCTTGTACAAATCACTTCACCGGTCAATGGTCAATATGAACGACGGTCCATCGCCTACACCCAAAAAGCCGCCGCCGCGGGATTTCAGGGCTGCGCGCGCGGAACAGGCATCCAGCCGGAATCCGTCGCCGTCAACCAGCAAGGCAGGCCAGGAAAACATAGGCAATCTGGGCGCTGTCGTTATCCGCAATGAATTTTACCGCGATGGTTACCGTTCCATCCTGAAGCTGGCCGTGTTCCAGAGCATGATCATTCTGGCGCTGATTTTTGCCATGTTTTTTGTTATTTATGTCAATCAACCGGAAAACCGTTATTTCGCCACGACCGAAGACGGGCGTCTTGTGCCGTTGACGGCGCTGAACGAACCGAACCTGAGCAATCCGGCGCTGATGTCCTGGGTGGCCCAGTCTGCTACCGAAGTAATGACCTTCGGATTCAACGATTACCGCCGCCGTCTGCAGGAAGCGTCGCGCAATTTCACTCGCCGCGGCTGGGAAAGTTTTACTCAGGCTTTGCAACGCTCCCGTATCATTGAAATGGTGGAGTCAAACCAGCAGGTAGTGACGGCGGCCCCCTCCGGCGCGCCGATCCTGAAATCTGAAGGCCTGGTGGCCGGGCGATATCAGTGGGAGGTCCAGCTGCCCATGATTTTATCCTATCAGGCCGGGTCTAAAATGCGGTCTGATGACATATTGTTGACGCTTATTGTGGTTCGCGTTCCGCGGCTTGAAAATCCGAATGGTGTTGGCATTGAACAATGGCTTGCGGTGGCAAAATAACCTAAAAGAGCGGGTCCGGCGGTCTTATAATGATGAAAATAAAAGGGATGTGTAAAATTCGCGTGTCAAAATCCGGAATGGCAATGCTGGGCCTGACGCTATGCGCCCTTACTGTTTTCTCGCACGGGGTTCGGGCGCAGACGCCAATGCCTGTGCCTGCGGATAATGCGGGCCCTTCCTCTGCTCTTGCGCCGGCGCAGCAGGATCAGGGCGGACTCCCGGCTTTTTCAATGCCGGGCATCACTGACACGGCCGGAACGGCGCCGGCGTCTGCCGCACCTCCCGCCAATGGCAACCAGACCCAGACATCTTCCGGTGGTAATTTTTTCGGTAATAGCAACGACAATGCCGGGACGGATTTGCCTTCGGGTGATGGGGTCAATCCCCGCGCCCCGGGTTTGCAGCTCACCCCCGACGCCCCTGCGGGTAACCAAGCTGGCGGTGGGTTCGATCCTTTCGCCGCTGCGCCGACGGAACCCGTAAAAACGCCGGAACAGGTCCAGGCTGAAATCCGTTCGCGGTCCTATGAGGCGGCTGTGACGGGACTTTTGCCTTTGCGATCTGGCGAAATCCGCCAATTGCTGGAGAGTTACGATAAAACCCAGCAGGCAGTCGAGGTGCCGCTTTTCCCCTACCCCAAACCGGAAGTGACGGTACAAACGGTTTCGCTCGATCCTGGCGCCGTTCCGCCTGAGCTTAAAGTTGCCACGGGTCATGTCAGCACCTTGAATATTATGGATGTGACGGGTGCGCCCTGGCCGATTCAGGACGTCAGCTGGGCCGGGAACTTTGAGATCGTGCAACCGGAATCCGGCGGGTCTGTCATTCGCGTGACCCCTATGTCGGAATTCGCGTACGGTAATCTTTCCGTGCGTCTGGTCGGGTTGACGACACCGGTAACTTTTATGATAAAAACGCATCGCGATATGGTTCAGTACCGGTTTGACGCGCGCATCGCCGAATATGGGCCAAACGCCAAGCCGCCTGTCATGCAGGGCAGCATGCCCATGGTTTCAGTGGGCGACCCTTCCATGGGCACAATCCTGGATGGCGTGGCGCCGGATGGTGCAGAGCTTTTAAGCGTTGAAGGCGTGGATGGCAGGACGACGGCTTACAAGATAGGTAAGATGACCTATGTG
>JBGAQU010000057.1:0-19132 GCA_044220535.1 Alphaproteobacteria bacterium
GGCCGCGTCCATGATCTGTCGTTCCGGTCTGGCTTTGCCGACACGGTCACCATTGTGCTGGATGAAGAAGCATGCCCGGTCCGCCGGGTTTCCGTGCTTTATAAAGACCTCATCATTCTGCGCCAGGGTCCCAATCTGTTCTTCCAATGGCCGGGACCGGATAAACTTTAATCGCTTTTCTTTTACCACTGTCATCCTCCGGCTTGACCGGAGGATCCATGCGCTGGAGTGGTTAGATGATAAAACATTAGATAAAACCACCATTGTATAGATCCTCCGATCAAGCCGGAGGATGACAGAGACAACAAAATAACGATGTAAGCGGAAACTCTTTTTCATTACAGACGTTTGTGTCATAGCAAAGCAGCTTGAAGAAAAGGAGATTCATATGCCCAGACGTTTAATGATAAGCGCATCACTGATTGCTTTGACTCTGGCTCTTACAGCCTGCGGTAACACCAAAGGCGAACGTGCGTTATCAGGCGGCGGGATTGGTGCCGGCATAGGTGCAGTTGGCAGCGCCGTTACAGGCGGCAGCCCGGTTACAGGCGCGATTGTCGGCGGTGCGGCCGGTGCAGCCACAGGCGCGTTGACCAACAAGGATCAGATTGATCTCAGCGATTGATTCACGAACAAAGTCAAACCCCGTATGCACAGCGCATCCGGGGTTTTTTGTATTCAATTCATCATATGTTCGTATGATTCAAGCTTGTCGAATTTTCCTTCCAGAAATCCCCGCACCTCAATCGTCATCCTGTCCGGATAAATATCGATGATATTAAACCCGTTCTTCTGACCGCGTAGCCTGCTGGACAAGGCGGTAGACGCGCTGACAAACACAACCTTGTTTTTTTCATCTACCGGCATGGTCAAAACCGCTGCATGGTGCACATGCCCGGATAAAACCAGATTGACCTTCATGGCCTTTAAAGCCTCCAGCGCCTCACGCCCGCCGAAAACAATGGTGTGCAGCTGCATCTCCACTGCGCGCCAGACTGGGTGATGCATCACACAGACCCGAATTGCATCCGGCTGCGCCGCATATTGCGCGGCCAGCCATTCCGTCTGGTCTTTGGAAATCGCGCCATGCGCCCAGTTCCAGTGAGGTACAATCCGCCGCGCCGTATTGATCCCGGCAATACAAACGCCATTACCATGAAACACCGGCTGTATATCCATGGAAATCCAGCGGCGATAGCTTTTATACGGATTGGTAAAACGCTCAAACATATCATAGCGCGAAATATCGTGATTGCCGGGAATCGAAAACCACGGGAATTTCAACGCGTCCAGAAACGCCCGCGCTTCCGCAAATTCCGAAGCGATGGCCGTCTGCGTGAAATCCCCGCTGAAAACCACCATATCAGGCGACAATTCATCAATGGTCTTTTGCAACAACAGAGTCAGTTCCGGCGCGTTCGTGCCGAAATGGAGATCCGAAAGATGGATCAGGCGCATCATGCGCGCGTTCTGACCTGTCTGTTCTATCATGCCGCTACTGCCGCCTCCTGAAGGGGGATAATGACTTTCAATGCGCCGGGCAGAATTTTAAAGCTGATCGGCGTCTTCATCATCACAGGCTCCCCGTCGATGGAAACCAGTTCCATCCCCTTATCCGTCATCACCATCACAGTGCGGGCCTGGCTTTCCGATATGCTCGGCTCCGTCTCCATTTTACCCTGGCCTGTCTTTAGCAACAACCGGATGCGTTCAAAAAATGTCTGGGGCGCGGCACTGTAAATCCCCAGCATCCCGTCCTGCAGCGATTGTTTGGCCAGCGTAAATTCCGCCTCCTTGAAATGCGCGAACCTGTTATTGGATATCACCAGCGCCGCCGTTTCCAGCCCCATTTCCTTGTCATCCGCCAGCACGCGCAACGACCGCATCTTCGACCGGTCCATCTGGTTCAGGACATAGGCGGTCAGCCGCGGCATCATCAGCACGTCAGGCAGATCCCGGATATTTTCCCGGTACAGCGCCGCCTGCGGAATGGTGCCGATCGCGGCACAGCATAAAAATGGCTTGTCATTCGCCGTCGCCACATCGATTGGCATGATGGTGGTTTTGTTATAAAGGTTGAAAATATTCTCCTCATCCTTAATCAGCGGTATTCCAAGATCCTTGGCCAGAAGGTTCATCGTGCCCATGGGAATAATGCCGAACGGCTTGTCCCGCTCCATATGCAGCGCCGCCGCGTGGGCAATCGTGCCATCTCCGCCTCCGACCAGAAGCGGCGTATCGGTTTCAATCAAAGCCTTCAGCTTGTCCGAAATCTGGTCGGACGGAACAAAATCATACCCCTTCACGTCCAGGCCGGTATTGTCGACCAGCGTCCGGAAAGACTGTTCGCCCCTCTTCATAGCCGTGCCCGACCCGGCATTGATGACAATATGATAGCCTCTGCTTTTCAATGGAACTTTTTCCAAAATCTTTAAATCCTTTTGCCTGAAACGAAGCCGCAACACTATTCTAACGCATTGGATTTCAATGAAGTTCCGCTCTGAAACCTCCTGTTAATACATATGGTTCATTATGGAATATGGGATCCGTGCAATTTGCGCGGCAGGATGAATGAATACGGGGGTTCACGTGGCACGAATTGACAGTATGGCGGGTCCGTCTTCGGGCAGTCATCATCAGGAAGGCACTTCACACACCACGACCGTACAGGCCGAAGGCCAGTCTTCCATCCCCCTGCCGGATATTCACGCCATAGCCCAGGCCGACCTGTCCCGCGACGGCGATAACCTGATCCTCACCGCTCATGACGGCTCCAAAATCATCGTCGAGAATTATTTTAATGCCGAACCCACACCTGCCTTGACCACGCCCCAAGGCACGTTAACGCCCGAACTGGTAAAATCTTTTGTCCATGATGCACATGACGTGCGCGTGGCAGGCATTGAAACCGCCAATGACGCAAGCCCGGTCGGCACCATTAAGGAAGTCTCCGGCCACGCCACAATCACCCATCCGGACGGCACGGTCGAAACTGCCGTCACCGGCATGCCCGTGCATGAAGGCGACATTATCCAGACCGATGCCAAGGGCGCGGTCAATTTGGTCTTTATCGACGAATCCAGCTTCGCCGTTTCTGAAAACGCCAAGCTGGCCATCGACAAATACGTCTTCGATCCGGACAGCCATAGCGGCGATTCCAATTTCTCCATGCTGCGCGGCCTGTTTGTCTATACCAGCGGCCTGATCGGGCGCGAGGATCCGGACGACGTGAAAATCCATACGCCGGTCGGCTCCATCGGTATTCGCGGCACGGTCATCGCCGGTAACGTCGATAAGGGTGAGATCACGGTCGTCGAAGGCGCGATCGTCCTGCACAGCCTGGACGGCAAGGATATGACGCTGTCCAACCAGTATGAAACCGCACGTTTCACCACACATGGCATTGATTTCACCGGTACATTGACCGCGGCGGATCTGGGCAGCCGTTTTTCCAGCATTGGCGGTGTCGCCGCCGCATTCTATAGCGGCCTGACAGGCGGCAGCGATAATGCGCCCGCCCACAACGCCGAACCCGCAAAACCGGGTGAACCACACGGCCAGGATTCGCGCGGCACGGATACGCATAGTCAGACAGACGCACCGGCTGCCCCCGCCATGATTGCAGATACAGGATTCACACCGAACGTTTTCACCGATACCCCCGTTTTCGGCAATGACAATGTTTTTGCGGCGCCTGCGGCGCCAACCAACCCGGTTCAGGCTGCCGTTGCACCGACGCAAGGCCTCGCCGCCATCGTGCCGCCATCCGTTATACAACCATCGACGCCCGCTCAAACGGTTGAGGCTGCGCAACCCGTTACAACACAGCCCGCGCCGTCTATTCCGGTTCAACAACTGGTGCCGCCTGCGGTTCTGAATGCAACTTCGACTACGGCAGGCACAACTGCCGGCGGGTCTTCAGGCGCCGGCGCCCTGACCGCACAGGGCTTTACCATCAATGGTCAGCCCAACAGCCAGTTTGGTTTTACCGTTTCCTCTATCGGTGATGCCAATCATGACGGGAATGATGATGTCCTGATCGGCAACGCGGTGAACAACCAGATTGTCAACCTGGCAAACCAGGCTAGTTTCAATGCGGCCCTTGGCGGCACAGTCACTGCAATTTCCACGTCTGCCGTTGGCGATTTCAACGGTGACGGCACACGCGATATCATCGTCGGTTCCTATACCGCCAATGATGCCAATGGCACGGTGAACACGGGCCATGCCGTTATCATGGATTACACTGGCAACGTCATCACCAGAATCGATGGCCTGACCAGCGGTGAAATGGCCGGCCTGTCCGTGTCCGGCGCGGGTGATGTCAACCGTGACGGCTATGCCGATGTGCTCGTCGGCGCGCCGGGTGCGGATAATGGCGGAACGGATAGAGGCCGCGCCTATCTTCTGTTCGGGCATAGCCAGGCGACCTTGAGTCAAATCGTCGATGTCGGCAACCTGAACAGCGGTCATATTGTCGGCTCAACATCGCCGAACAATCCATCCGATCTTTTAATCAAGGGCAATATATCTTACGTTCTGTCCGCCACTGGTGCGTCCCTGGAAATTTTTGATATCACCGACCCGACCGCACCAATTGCCAGGGGAACGATCACGACCAATGATATTATAACAGCCACGTCAGGCACCGTGCTGGACGGTCTGGACAATGCCGATAGCATGGTGATCAAGGGCAATTACGCGCTGATCACCGGGGCAAACTCCGGCCGCATGACCGTGATCGATATTTCCAACCCGCAATTACCAACATACGTTACCTCCGTTATGCTGGGTATTACGGACGTTAAAAACCTGGCCATCAATGGCAACAAGCTGATTGCAACCTCGGCCACCAATGATTCTATCGTTCTGGTCGATGTCACCAATCCGGCGGCGCCTACGGTCGGCCAGACCTATACCGGAACATTGACGGATCCGACCGGTATCGCCATTTCGGCGGATGGCAACGTCGCCTATATCGGATCCAGCGCCAACAACCGCGTTGAACTGGTCAATATCTCGAACGTCAACAGCCCGGCCACAATAACAACCATCACCCAGGCAGGCATGACCGGCATCGCGGATGTTTTGGTCAGCGGCAATCTTCTGTTTATCACTGCCGCAACCTCCGGCAGGCTATTCGTCTATGACATCAGCACCCCCGGGTCGCCGACATTTGTATCTTCTTTCACCGATACGTCTCTGGTGGGGGCATCTGGCCTGGAAGTCGCCAACAACATGGCCTATATTTCCAGCGCGACAGGCAATTCAGTGACCACCATTGATATCCATGATCTATCCAACATGGTGAGGGTCAATGTTTTTACCGATGTCGCGAATATAAACGGCGCGGCGGACCTGGCTGTAGACGATAAAGGCCTGGTTCACGTGGCGGCGCAGGGCTCCGGCGTTTACGCCGTACTCGAAACCCTGCCTGATGGCCTCGTCATCAACGGCCTTACCGCAAACAGCATGACCGGCGCGACCGTGACCCGTCTCGGCGATTTCAACGGTGATGGTTATGACGATTTCGCTATCGCTTCTCCGGCGGGCGGCAACGGCCGTATTGATATTGTTTTTGGCAAAACAGGCATGACTGCAATCACGCTGGGCGCAGATTCTCTGGCCTTAACCAATATCGCCACCGATAGTACCGGATATGGCGCTAACACGGCAATCAATATGTCAACACTGTCCCTAAATGGCGCCAATGGCTATATGATCGACACCGGCACAAAGTCCATCATCGGCGCGGGCGCGGTCGGCGATTACAACGGCGACGGCTATGACGACGCAGTCGTGGTAGTGAAAGATGCAGGATCCTATAACGTCGACCTCTATGTCATGTATGGCCACAACGCGGGCGCGATGGACGGCAAGATGGACATGGCGGACCTGGGCAATGCCGCCAACGCGTTCCATATGACCTATACGATCCCAAGCACAATTGCCAACCCGGATGCGTTCGATTTCGTGATCGGCGGCGCGGGTGATCTGAACGGCGACGGCTTCGCGGACTTCGTCGTCGGCCTGCCCAACGATAACGCCAATACAGGTGCCGCCGTAACCGTCTACGGCCAGAATACAACGAATGCTGTAACGGATGGCAGTACCGGAGATGGCGACAACACGGCCAACAACATCGCGGCCACCACGGCGCAGCAAAGCGTGGTCGGCAATGCCAGCGCCAACACCTTGAGCGATGGCGGCCTGGCCGGGATCGCTTTCAGCGCAGGCGGCGGCAATGACACGATCAGCATCGGCAACGTGAATTTCCGCAGCATCGACGGCGGCGCTGGCACAGATATCATGAAGTTCATCCAAAACACAGGCACGCTGGATTTCAGCAACCTGCACAGTGAAACAGTCAGCCGTATTGAAAATATCCAGATGGCAGGCAATACCCAGACCGTCGTCCTGACGCTCGATAATATCTTCGCCATGCTGAATTCCAGCGATACCGGCGATCTGCGTATTTCGGAATCCGGCGGCGGCACGCATACATTGGTCATCGACAACCAGAATGCAGGCAACCAGAACGGCGCATCCGCTGCCGCCATCGGCGCCATGCTCGGCAATGTCCATGTCACCGACCAGGGTGCCTATTACGCCTTCGATATGGGCGGCGGCCACACGTTGAGCATTGATAGAAGCCTCGTCGATAACGCCCACGTCAACGTCGCTTAAAATTACAATATTCAAACACCAAGGACACTGAGATTTCCATCTCAGTGTCCTTAAGTGTTATCAGTGGTTTAAAATCCTTACGACATCTGTGCCGAGGCAATCATACTTGAATAGCTCCTGCCGACCGGCGTGCTTTCCGGCTCGATATTCGCAGCCAGGTGGTTCAGGAAGGTTTCGCTGATCCCGAACTCCACGCCGTATTTGACCAGCAGATTGTCCTTCACCGCCTGCGGGGGTTCCGTGCCCCAGCCACGCACCAGCTCGTATCCAAACGCCTTGAAGCTGGACATTGCACCGGGCATGTAGCGTTTTTTGAAGTAACGGTAGTTCTGCGGCTCAATGGCGACAAAGGCATAGAAATCCTTGCCGTCTTCCTTGCCATGGCACAAAGCCACAACACTAAAGCCGCAGAGGGAGAATTTGAAGCAACCCAGACCTTTAAGCATCTCACAATTCCTTTTCTGTTTTGGTATCTCAGATAAGGAAGTAAATTGCACAGCCCATGCCATAATAACATTATAATAAGCCATTGATAATAAACAATAATATAGATAAAATTTTACGGTTTCCGGTAAAAATCGCCGAAATCAAGCCTACCCGGCATAATTTTCATAATACAAAATTGCTGATTTAATAGGAAGGATAACGATGCCTGTTCGTTATCCCTATCATGGGAAAATACCCCTGCTTATGCCGCGTTTTTCAGCGTCGCCATATCGATAACGAACCGATATTTGACATCTTGTTTCAGAACGCGGTCCCATGCCTTGTTCACATCCTGCATGGATGTCATTTCAATCTCCGGCATCACATTATGCTTGCCGCAGAAATCGAGCATCTCCTGCGTTTCTTTAATCCCCCCAATCGCCGAACCCGCAATCGCTATACGCTTCATCAGCAGATTGAACACGGCGGGCGACGGGTGCGGCGTGGCCGCCGGCGGCGCGCCCACCAGCACCAGCGTGCCGTCACGCTTCAGCAACTGCAGGAAAGGGTTCAGATCATGCGGCGCGGATACCGTATTGACGATAAAATCCAGCTGGCCCGTATAACGGCCCATGTCTTTTTCATCTTTGGAAATCACAACATCGTCCGCGCCCAGTTTTTTACCGTCGGCAACCTTGCCCGGCGATGTGGTGAACAGCACGACCTTTGCGCCCATCGCATGCGCCAGCTTCACGCCCATATGCCCAAGCCCGCCCAGGCCGACAATCCCGACCGTTTTGCCGGGCGCTGCGCCCCAGTGCCGCAGCGGTGAATACAACGTGATGCCCGCGCACAGCAACGGCGCGGCCCGCGCCGGGTCCAGGCTGGCCGGAATGCGCAGCACGAAATGTTCATTCACCACAATGGTGCTGGAATATCCGCCCTGCGTCGGCCGGCCGGTTTCCTTTTCGACGCCCATATAGGTGCCGCCCAGCATCCCCTTCTCACAGTAATTCTCCAGATCTTGCCTGCACGACCCGCATTGGCGGCAGGAATCGACCAGGCACCCGACGCCGACCATATCCCCGGCTTTATAGTTCGTCACATTCTTGCCGGTGCTGACCACCCTGCCGACAATTTCATGCCCCACCACCTGCGGATATTGCATTTCCATCCATTCGCCGCGCGCGCAATGGATATCGGAATGGCAGACGCCGCAATACAGGATATCGATCTGCACATCGTCCGGCCCGACATCCCGACGTTCAAAATCCCAGGACCGCAGGGGCGATTTGGTGTCATAGGCGGCATAGGATTTGGCTTTGATCATGGCAGGCAGGTCCTTTTCGGGTTGAATGGCAGGAAAGAAATATAAAGCCAAGCGGTCAAAGGCAAGTCACATGCGGAAATATTCAACGAGTGCTGGCCATAACATGTAAATTACGCTGGCTTTAACCGCAATATGGTCTACCTTAGCCCAGATAAAATAAGGAGCGCGCGACATGGCCACAAACACCATTTGCCTCTGGATCGAAAACTCCGGACGGCCAGTACATCTGGCGTACCGTTGAGGATGAAAAAGTTCGTAAAGGCCATGCTGAATTCAACCGAACAGTGCGCGATTGGAGCGACGATCCGGATCCCGGCGAGGAATTCAATTGCCGCTGCTGGGCAGAGCCTGTGAATCAGGCCGCAGGTTTACATCAAGAACTTATCAGCGAAGTAAAAGATGCCGACAGAAGATGGACTGAAGAAGATTTCAAAAACCATTTTGATAACGGCAAAGGACAAACTATCACGCTTTCACAGACAGGCTATCTTGGTGCGATCATCGAAAAAGCGAAAGAAATTCTATTTCATCGCGTCGAAGATCAGGTTGCCGATAAAATGCGCGAGATAAAGTCGGGGAAATTAGTTTATACAACAGAAAATTCATATCCCCTCCTTGCCGAAGTTTTCTGGGTTTTTGGCGGCGGTACTATCCGCACTAAAACGGAAGGAACTGTCTCTCAGAATGGAGATATTCTCTCTATTCAAGCTACTGTCGAATACGAATATTATGATGAATTTACAGACCCAGGAAATATTAGAGAATACACACCATTTGTCGGCACCTCAGATCCCAAAGAAGCCTACGATTGGTACGTGATTTACATGATCCTATGCCAGAAAAGGAATTTGAGGCGTTCAAAGAAGAAATGCAGAATAGCGATAAGATAGCGCATGTCCGCGTAGGCTTGGCAAAACCCTATGTTTACAAAGACAGTAATTGTTATTTGATGTGCAACGGCGTATTTTTCTATGATGAATAATACAATTAAGATACTCACCATAGGCTTTACTGGCTCCAGCGCAGAGCATTTCTTTGAACGGCTGCGCGGTGCTGGCGTGAAAAAAGTGATCGACACGCGCCTATGGGGAAGCTCACAACTTGCAGGATTTGCGAAGAAAAAAGACCTGCCCTATTTTCTGAAAGAAATCGGCGGTATTGCTTACGAATACCGTAAGGAACTTGCCCCTTCGGAAGATATTCTTAAGCCATTCAAAGAGAATAAAATCGGATGGGCGGATTATGAAGTGCAGTATATCAATCTGATCAATCACCGAAACATCGCAAAGATAGTAAAGCCCGATGAGATGCATGAGGCGTGTTTTCTTTGTGCATGCCAAACAGAGCATCAATGTCACAGGCGTTTGCTTGCCGAATATTTGCAGAAAGAATGGGATCATTCTGTGGAGATCACTCATTTATGATCCCTTTGTTGTTCGATGTTGATGAAAGTCATGCACCAGATATTGAAGGTCTGATTTACATTTCTGATTTCATCACGAAAGAAGAGGAACGTGCGGTAATCGACAGTCTCGACGCCCAACCTTGGTTGACGGATTTGAAGCGCCGGGTACAGCATTACGGCTACCGCTATGATTATAAAGCGCGTGCTGTTACCAGCGATGCATATCTCGGACAGCTTCCCGAATGGATTGCTCCGATTGCAACGCGCCTGTACGATCAAAGACTATTCGATAAAATGCCTGATCAAGCCATTGTAAATGAGTATGAACCCGGACAAGGAATTTCCGCGCACGTTGATTGCGTGCCTTGTTTTGGTGATGTGATTGCCTCCTTGAGCCTTGGATCAAGCGCGGTCATGCAGTTTACACATCCAAAGTCAGGCGATAGGCAAGAGCTTTACTTGCAAGAGCGTAGCCTGATCGTCCTATCCGAGGCTGCGCGGTATGAATGGACACATGCAATCCCGGCAAGAAAATCGGATGTTGTGCGGGGTTTCAAAGTCGAACGCACGCGGCGGGTGTCCTTAACATTCCGTACAATTATCATAATATAATTATCCTATATCCATAGCTTAGAAATAAACAATAAAAGAGCTATTACAATAAAAGCCGTTGAGAGTAACAGGCTCCACCGCATGGCTCCCAAAAAGAAGTGTACCTTGCATTGGCGACAGGCATCGTCTGGTTTGCATTGAGATTTTATATCCCACTTCTTATATTGATGCTTGAAAAAGCCAGCGCATATGGAGAGTACCAAGCTTAAAATGAAAAATGTTATAAGTATATAAATCAATGATTTATCGTGTTGTTGAGCATCACGTAAATGGGCCAATTTTTGGGGGTTTCTGGCAATGTGGCACATAAGAAAGACTTGAAAAAGCTAACGAAAATAACGAAATGATTTTTATCTATTTGAAAAATAAAGAAAAATGGCATCGCTCAAAACGTTATTCGTGATCTCGCCATTTGTTTAATCACAAAAAATAAAATCAAGTGTGCCACACTACTTGGTATCCTTGCGGGTGACGATGGTGCAGGTCACATCATCCGACAAAATCATGTCGAACGAATTGCCATCAACACGCAACGCGGAAATGTGCTTTTCATCTTCGTTGAATGCTGGCTGATACGTTGCGCGACATCGGGCGCATCTCTACCTGCGATCTCTTCAATGACGTTGATAATGTCGCGCGGCGTTATTCTGTCGATCTGCATTGATCCTATGCGCGGGAATACATCTTTCTCAAATGTGCGTTCGATGTTTTTACGATGCTTCTCTACCCATGTTTGACGCAGAAACCATTCACGCGCGATATATTCAAACGTCCGCTCTGTATGACCAAGGTTATCGAGCTTCTTTTTCTCTTTCGCTTTGTTGGGATCATGCCCGTCCCTGATCATCGCCTTTATTTCATCGCGCAGCCTACGCGCTTCCGCAGACCCCATTTCTGGATAGCGGCCAAGCGTGTACATGTTGTAATGCGCCTTTTCTGCGCTGGCCTCTTTTTTCATCTTATATGGTAAACGCCAGACCTTTGAGCCGGATGTACGGACTAAAAGATACAAACCCGCCTCGTCATAGAGCTTATAATCCCGCTCTTTGGGTTTTTGCGTTCTTGATCTCGGCTTCTGTGAGCTTTCTCTTTATCTTGGGCATGGTTACGTCCTTTTTAGGGTACAGAGCTTAATTGAACTCATTATACCCTATAACGTACCCTAAAAAGAAATAGAAGTGAGGGTACAAGGCTGTACCGCTCTGGACGATTATCCGGTGCTTTATCTAATTAAATCAGTCGTTTATGGATTGTTTTGGATCGTTCTGGACTAAAAATTGGTTGCGGGAATAGGATTTGAACCTATGACCTTCAGGTTATGAGCAGAATGATTGTCGGGCATTTTTCGACACGAAAACTAAATCAATTCAAGCTCTTAATCTGACACCCAATCAAGAAAGTAAGCGTGTTAGATACTTTTGTTAGATACTTGCCACATTTGCACGATTGTTCAAGCGTTTTTTGAATTCTTGGCCCAAAACCACCGTATAATTGCCGTCGCCAATAGAGAACCTATAATCTGCATAAGGATGAAGCCTGGCACATCAGAGGGCCGTATCCCGGCAACAATGGTTAAAGGGTAATAACGTACGCCGGATTGGTAAAATACGCGCGAGGGACGTAAACCAATAGCTCGCGGTAATGAACAGGCCCACCGTATACGAAAAGAAGCCCAAAGTTTACAAACTGGCGATGGCTGCCAAAGCCCAGAACAGCTTTCAATAATTTCACCTGTCCATACGCCTATGCCAGTGCGGATACGCGGTGATTCTGGTTGATCGGGCAATCAACATATATGCGCTAAAATCCAGAGTCCGCGAGTTAAATCAGCCCAGCTATCTGCACTATAACAGAGATAAGCGGTAAACTCTGCCAACGGTAAAGCGCCTTAGGAAGGCGGGATAGGCTAACAACCTGATTGAAAGCGTGAGCCGGATATCCGCCAAAAATCAAAATAAGAACCACAAGGGGCTGCGCCGCCGGTTGCCAGCGTGTTTCCAAGCAGTGTTGGCGGTGTTACCGCCCGCCAGCTGTCACCCATAATTCCCGCGATCCGACTACAACCGCCAGAAGGGCAAGTGTCAGCCTCCGCTAATAATAGCCGCCTATGGGATAAGCTGAATTGCTCAGGATTCGCTACGGATAATCTTCAATGGTCGCCAGCATACGACAGTTTCGCAAACGCCGCATTGATTTCGGCTTCTGTGCCGGTTGCCTTGGCAGGATCGGGCGTACTCCAATGAAGTTTTTTAGGCTTACCCGGAAAAAACGGGCATGTTTCTCCGGCAGCTTGATCGCAAACCGTTACGACCAGATCAAAAGGCTGATCTGCAAATTCATCCCAAGATTTGCTGCGGGGCTGGCCAGGGTCAATACCATGCCGCTTTAATGTTTCAATGGATTTAGGATGAACATAGCCCGCGGGGAAGCTACCGGCGCTCACTGCTTCATAACGGCCCTTACCAAGATGATTAAACAAAGCTTCCGCCATAACGGAACGGCAGGAATTCCCGGTGCAAAGGACTAGGACGCGCTGTACCATTAGCAACATCCTCCTGTCGGTGGGCAGCAAGATGAAACTTGCTTTTGTTCCTTGTCCGGAATGCCGCATGCGTCTTGCGCCAGACATGCCGTTTGCTTTGTGGTTAGAATGAAATCCTTACCATCAAAATCAAGGCCGAATTTGCCAATAGTGTTTTGCTGGTATTCAACTTCAATAGATAAATCCTCATCCCCTAGAACCTTTTTAGATAGGTTAAGGATATGCAGGAATTTTTGAGGAGCCAGTCTATGATCGTAGTCCCCGGCCTCCCATAACTGAAAATTGGCTACGGTTTCTTTTCGTTCAACGCCGCCGCAATCAATGAAATGTTTGGTCACAAGCCCGACCTCCGTTACATGAAAATGGGATGGTAAATACGAACCGTTTGGTAATCTGAAATTTACAGCCTTCAAACCGGCTAAGTGATTTTTCATTTCTGAAATTCTCATGATTTTTTCCTTTTCTTTGGCACTTGGCAGCAATTCATTAGCTCGATGACGGATGAGCCTTTCTTATCCCGAATACTCGCAAATTCAACGCGGCAGCAATCCTCAACCATATAACGGATTAAGCCGGTGAAAAATTCAAAATTCGCGCTGTAAATAATCGAACGGCCTTCTCGGCGGGAAACCACAAGATCGGCGTTGCTCATATGGTTCAAATGAAAGGAAAGCGTATTATGCGGAATCTTGAGCGTTTCGCTTATCTTACCAGCGGGCGCGCCTTCCGGGCCAGATTCGACCAAAAGGCGGAAAACCCGCAAACGGGTTTCCTGCGATAAAGCGTCAAAGGCTATGAGAGCTTCCTGAATGTCCATATGTCTAAATATATGGACATATGAAATAACAGTCAAGTTATTCCAGGGAAACTTGTAAACCCTTTTCAACTTTGCCAGAAATCTTGATCGTTGCGACGGTTGGCACTTCCAACGGCCTGATTTCGGCAAGTTTGCTAACCGCCCTTTTCAATCGCGGATCGGAGGCATGCAGATATTTTTGCGTAGTTTGAATATCTTGATGCCCGGCCAGTTTCTTAACGGCGTCGATATCACCGTCCGCGCCTAAAGTATCGGAGCAGAATGCAGCGCGGGTATCATGCCAGCGGTAATCAATGCCGGTTGCCTTCTTGGTGGTCTTCCATGCAGTAGTGGCAACGTGTTTTACGGGCCGCGGTATGCCGGTTCCATTACGGCGGAATAGAATAAAGTTGATATCGCCGCGGTGGACAATGCCGTATTCTTTTTGATATTCTGCCGCCAAGTGCGGATATTGCTGAAGAAGTTGCCAAAGATAGTCACCAACCTTCCGGCATTCCATCAAGGCTTGGTGGGCGATTTCATTGACATGCACATAACGCCCGGTTGCCGTTTTGGTTTGCGCCGCCTCAAGGGAAATCACGCGCTCGGCTTCGGAATACTGACCTTCTCTAATACGCGCGCATTCCTTGGCGCGCATGCCGGTTTGGACGCAAATGATATATGCAAGGCGCGTATGAACATGCAGCGTTTCATCAAAGGCCTCAATATAAGTCTGCGTCACATTATAAGGAATTGGCGTCGGAATCCGTTTAGGCACTTTCAGCAATTTGAAGGACGGTGGATCAGGGATATATTTTCTCAGCTTCTTATGCTCCGGCGCATCCTTGAATTCTCTATAAGCCTTATCCAGAAATTTAAGATATTCATTTACGGATTTCTCGGTGCGTTTTTCGTCTTTCACTTCATAAAGATTTTTGCCGGTCTTTTTATCCCGGCCTTTGAATACCTTTACATTCTGCTCTTTTGAAAATTTGATATAGAGATGAATCCGATCCTCTACGTCTTCCATAGGCGTATGCGCGCCAAAATAATCTAACAACTCCTTGGCGTATGTTTTCGCGCTGGCATAGGAAGCCAAGTCTTTCATTTGCTCAAGTCGGTATGCAATCGGCTCGGCCAAAGTAAAGCCACCTTTGGGAAGGTTCTCTGGTTTTCTCTCTTTTCCTTCGTCGCCGTTATCGAGCCGCGTTTGAATTTCTGCCTTAATCAGATTTTCAAATTTCAGAGCTTCGCGTTTTGTGGCGGCAGCTTCTTTTGTTTCCGGGTGATCGCAATAGCCCGTAAATCTCTCGCCTTTAATATTGAAGGCATAACACCATTTCTTGCGTTGCGTATTCCAATAACCGCCTGCAATCCGCTTTTGAATTGCAGCTTTCGGAGGTATTGCCCGAATGAGCGCGGAAGAGTGGCCGGAGAATATCTATCCTATTCAGCAAATCTATTTCATCCGTCCGTTTAGCGGCATTTTTGAAAGCATAAACGGGCAAATTCTGGCTTTCCCGCGTGGCGGCGAAAGATGGCTGGCAACGCTTGATTTCCGCCTCGATCAACGCCGAGCGCGGACGCTTGAAAGTTTGATTGCGCGATTGAACGGGCCGACCGGCAAAGTGCTAGTGCCGGATTTCCGCCGCATGAAAACGCGGCCTATCACGCAAAGTATGGACGATTACGCCGAACAAATCGGCTCAACCTTCTTTACCGACCGTTATGACTTCAAAGATATGACGGAGGAGGAAGGACTCCTTACCACGGAAGAACCTGTCCCGATGGGCTTAGAAGAAAATTTGCTCTTTGCCTTTGATTTTGAAACCGCACTTTTGATTTTTCCAGACGGCGTTTTTCTAATCACGGAAGCGGGCGAGGATTTGTTAGGCGAGAATGTTGGCATTCCCTTTATCAGTGAAGACGAACAAATCAACGTGACTGTGGATTTTGGCGCGCCTTTGGAAATCGGAACCGAGGAAGGATTTATCTTTGACATTTACACGGCTGAAAAAATTGCCGTGCAAGTGGGCGGCGGTTTCTTTGAAGGCGCAGGCCAGCCGGTTTTGGTCGGCGGCGCATATAACCGCGTAAGCTTTGACGGCCTGGCACCGAACCTTACGGGGATTTTATGGGCCGGGGAAAGCCTCGGCACTTCTCCGGGCCGGGCGCATTTAATCCTTTTTGAAACTGGCACCGACCTTAATGGATACGGGCAAGCCTTCATCGCGCCGAATATCCGCGAGGCCGTAGTCGTACAGGATTTGAAAACGGGCGGCGCGCAAGTCGTCATGCGCCTGTCCGACGATGACGCCGGGCGAAACGATACCGCGCGGCCAATCAGTCTATCCACCTATCAACTCCGCTTGGAGGAAGTTTTGCCGACGATACCGCGGCGATCAATCAGGCTTTGGAAGAAAATCAGGCGGTTTATCTTGACCGCCTGCACCGCGCCCATGAAGGAAACACCGCGCCCTAAACTCTATTTGCCACCGCCCGCGGAAATTATGATTTGCAAGCGGCCCGTTATCAACGAGCCGCCACCAGATATGGCAGAAAGCTACGTCGCCTCACAAATCAGCGAAATTTATGACGCATGGGGCGATTGCTACACGAAAGTTACTGAGATCCGTCATTACTATGAAACCGAGCAAACAAAATGACAGCCCTTTTTCCTTTTAATTCTCCAAATCCGCGCCGCCGCGCAAGGCCGCGTTTACCGGCGTCCACGGTATTCCAGATTGACGCCTCGCTTCCCGCTTCATATCCCGGCTCAGGCCAGACATGGTTTAACGTCTGGAAAAAGCCTGCGGACGGCTTGACGCAATCTGCTTATGATTTTTGGTTAGGCCGCGATACAAACGCCACAACGGACGACCCGGCATTCTCTACCAATAAATTTACACTGGATGGCGGCGATTATGCCGAAGTCAAAAACACGCAAGATTTTTTTCGCAATCAAGTCCGTAGCGATTTAACAAACGCATGGTGGTGTGCGTCTGCCTTAATGATCGGCTCCGCCGCCGTACAACAAACCGTTTTAGGAACCACAAACGCCTCAACAAATCGCGGATGGAGATTCGATCACAATACCACGCCTAACTTGCGCTTTATCAGGGCAGACGGCACCACAAACAACACGACCAACCTTCATAATCTAAGTGGAAAGGTCGGCGTTCCGTTACTGCACGTTTTTACATGGAATAATCAAAACCAATCTTATAAATCAGCTTTGAATTCGCGTATTTTCACGGCTAACGGAAATGCGGCGAATGTGTCGATCACTCAACAAAATCCCGGAAAATTCAATTTCGGCTCTGCCAATCACGGTACGCAAAAGCTTTCAAGCGGCTCTGAATTGTACGGCATAGCTATGGGCGTGGGCCTTCTTACAAATGACGATCTCGCCGCTATCGTTAACTATTTCAATTTTCTGCATGGCAGGATTTACGCTTAATATCCGCCTGTTTGAAGCCGCTGCAGGGCGCGACTGGCAGCGGCACTTCCCAAAGCTTCCGCGGCTATATAGTTATTTATCGCTTCCGCAATATTACCTTGGGTTTCCGAGGCAACGCCCATGCCGTACACATAAACCGCTTGCTCTTCATACGTTGCACCCGATTCAATCTGCTCAATAAAATAGTTTTCTGCCGTTTCAGGTTTTTCTTGGGCACGCTTCACTACCAGCTTTTCCAGCTCCTCGATAGGCGTCGGCGCACAAGCGGATAATAAAATTAAGAGTACGCAGGCAATCTGTTTAAACATGACTGCCCTCCCTAATGTTTGGTCATCAAAGGCCGTAAATAGTCGCAAACCTTCCGCCAGTAGCTCATAATTTCCTCAGATTGAGTTTCCGCCGCCATAATCGCCAGGCATTCTTCCGCGACGCTTAAAGCATCTTGCGGACAAACCTTTAATAAATATTCAGCTTCCTGTTCGGGCGGCCTAATCATGGAAACGATATCAACAATTTCCGCTAATTTTTTGGCTCCTATAGATTTTGGCAAGTCCATCTTTCACCTCGTTAATAAAAAAACCACCATGCCTTTCAGGGCATGGTGGCCGGGTGTTAGTTGACTGCCAATAAAACAGCCGCGACGACCTTTAAGCCGAGGCTTTGGACATACGCCGCCGCCACCCGGCCATATATGAGCCGAGAGGCGGCAAATATCGTTTTGCCATACGTTATTGGCGGGACAACTACGACCCGGCCTTGCCCCTTTTCGGCAAGACGGGCCTATAATAACGGATTTTGGAAAAAGGAGGGAAAGTTATTTCTATTTTTGCTCCCATAAACCCAATATTATGGGCAAAATCATTTCAAGAAATCTCGAATTATAAACGCTGCGCTTTAAGCCTTAGCGCATTTCCCACAACCGATACCGAACTCAAGGCCATTGCCGCCGCCGCCATGACCGGACTTAACAGAATGCCAAACGCCGGGTAAAGGATACCCGCTGCGACCGGGACGCCCGCCATGTTGTATATGAAGGCGAAGAACAGGTTTTGCCGGATATTCCGCATAACGGCCACAGACAAGCGGCGCGCCTTCACAATGCCGTTTAAATCGCCTTTAAGCAGGGTTACGCCCGCGCTTTCCATTGCTACGTCCGTGCCGGTTCCCATTGCTATGCCCACATCGGCGGCGGCAAGCGCGGGGGCGTCGTTCGTGCCGTCGCCCGCCATAGCAACCTTGCGGCCTTCCGCTTGCAGCTTTTTGACGATCCGGCTTTTATCTTCAGGCAGGATTTCCGCCTCGACTTCCGCGATACCAAGCTGGCGCGCAACGGCTTGTGCCGTGACTTTGTTATCGCCGGTCAGCATGACGATACGCAGGCCGGATTTTTGCAAGGCTTTGATAGCCTCCGCCGTGGTCGCCTTGATCGGGTCGGCAATCGCCAAAAGCCCGGCAGGCTTGCCGCCCACGGCCATAAAAATCACCGTCGCGCCATCCCCGCGCAATTCATCGGCCCGGCCTCCTAGCGCGCTTACGTCAATATTCAGGTCTTCCATGAGGCGGATATTGCCAAGGGCAACCGACTGGCCGTTTATCTGACCGACAACGCCCTTGCCAACGGGTGAGTCAAAATCGCCTGCTTGCGGCAAGGATAAGCCTTTTTCCTTTGCGGCCTCGACAATCGCATGAGCCAAAGGGTGTTCGCTTCCTTTTTCAAGCGCGGCGGCAAAAGCCAAAAGCCCGCTTTCATCAAAGCCCGGCGCGGGAACAATCGCCGTTACTTTTGGTTTCCCTTCCGTCAAAGTGCCGGTTTTGTCGATCACCAGCGTATCTATCTTTTCCATGCGCTCTAAAGCCTCGGCGTTCTTAATCAG
>JBGAQU010000058.1:0-18498 GCA_044220535.1 Alphaproteobacteria bacterium
GCGCAATCCTTGACCATTGCGCATCCGTAAACCAGAATAAATCAGACATATATCAATCCTCCTTAAGGAGATTGAATCATGCCGGGCGGAAAATGGGAATCGGAATTAGCAGATCGCGTTAATGGGTCCGGACCCTAGTATTTAGAGCAGATAATTAAAGAAAAAGGCTGATGAGTGAACAATATAATTAAGTGGAGGCTGACATCATGGAAGTGATTACAATAGAAGATTGGCATGACTTTGAAAAAAAGATGACGTCTTCTTTTGACGCATATAATGCAGAGCTTGATTCAAGTTCAATTCATAAACCCTCTCTTCTTTTTCGGGGGCACGCTGATTTTAAGTGGCATCCAGAAAGCACTCTTACTCGGGCTCTGATCAAAGTCTCGTCTAATGATACCTGGATGCCCGTTAGGTCATACTACAATATTCTTTGGAGAGCCAAGCCTCTCCTGGAAAATCACTTAGGCTATAAAATTGAAATGAAAAACGCTGATTTGTTAGGCGATGACAAAGAAGCGTTTTTTGCAAGTTACGAAATTATGGTGTTAACGAGACATCATGGCTTTCCATCACCTTTGCTTGATTGGACAAGATCTCCATATATTGCATTATTTTTTGCCCTTTATGAAGAAAATGATGCTCCAGATTGCAGTATTTTTGAATGGAGAAGACCTCAAAATAATTTTGATCTAGATACTTTATGTGATCCCAAAATTATAGGTTTCAATGAAAATGTTTTTAGCCATGACAGACATCATCGCCAGCAATGCGAATATACAATTTGTTTGTCAAACAATGGAAAGCTTATCTATCCGGAGTACAGCAATTGTTTAAGCGAATACCCCATAAAGAAATATAAAATATCTAGAAAATTGAGAAATAAATTTTTAGAACGATTGGATTTTATGAATATAAATTCTTATACGTTGTATAACAATCTAGAAAGCCTAATGCAAAAATTTTATTTTAAAAACGTTGAATTGCCTTTAAATAAGCATTTCGAATATTGCTATGGAGGAGCTGGCGGCTCTCCTTACCCACCTATTTTTGGTGCATAAAACGGCATGCATTGATCAAGTACGAATTAGGTGACCGAATTAACTAACAGTTTACCAAATTATGATCTTGAATATCACCACTGTCCCAAAACCCTTCTCCCCACAATATAACAATGCAAACTCGTCGGCATAAATTTGATCCTGATATTCCGTCCCACAGTTTTTATGCCCTCAACCGTCTTCGTCGTCACCATGATATTATCCAGCTTGTTCCCCTGCGCGAATTTGATCAGGCTGGACAACTCCCCTAAATGGTCGAAATAGCGGTCCGACCATTTTATTTCATAGGCCCAGGCCGGTTTTAAATTTTCTTCCTTCAGCTTCACCAGATCAACCTCGCCGCGCGCCCATCTGGCATAGCGGATCAGGCTGATCTCGCGGGAATGGAACCATTGCGAGAAAATGGCCGTTTCGGCGAGGCCGCCGATCGCTTCGTCCGCATCATGCGTCGGACTGAACAGCGCGGCGCGCATGGATGGAGTGGTCAGATACACTTTAAAAGCATGTTCCCTCTGAAAATGCTGACCCGCGTCGTTGATTTTTTTGACCCTGACGATCAGGAAGGCGGCTTCCAGATATTCCAGGTATTTTTTCAATGTCTGCTTGGCAACACCGGATGCTTTGGCCAGTCCGTCCAGATTGACTTCATTGCCTGTGTTATAAGACAGCACGGCAAAAAGACGGTTCAGTTCCTGGACGTCCTGTATGCCGTACAGGCTGGGCAGGTCGCGCAGCAATACCTTGTCAATGATATCCTGCCCGACATAGCGGCGCATTTCAGTGCGCATGTCGCCGTTCATGACGATTTCGGGATAGCCACCGAAATTCAGATAGTCAATGAAGCTTTTGTTGAGGGCAGTGATGTCCTTCGCCTTGTCTTCACGCGCATCTGAAAGATGTTTTTCGATCAGTTCTTCTTCCTGTTTCGTGAACTGTAAAAATTCACTGAACGTCAAAGGCGGCAGCATGAATTCGGTAAAGCGGCCTGCGCCCGACTCATGACTTTTCATCTTCAACGCCGCTGCTGCCGAACCCGAAGCGACCAGTTTGAAATTCGGGTAGGTATCGACCAGCGATTTCAGGTGGACTTCCCAATCTTTCAGATACTGGATCTCATCAAAAAAAATATAAAGCCTGTCATCAGGCTTCAGATTGTTCTGACGCATGAAAATATTGATCAGTTTTTCCAGCGAAAGACCGACATAGGTTGGCGCATCAATGGATACATAAAAGACAGTTTTTGGATCAATGCCATCCGCGATCAACTTCGCAATCGTCTGATACAACAGAACCGTTTTTCCGATCCGGCGCGGCCCCATCAATATTATGGCCCTGCGCGTATTATGGCCGATCAGATCTATAAATTTATTGAAATAGGCCCGCTTCGGCTGCTGCATAAAAGGTATGAGCTTAATGTCCTGCCACCAGCGATTATCAAGGATAAGGCGGGCAAGGATTTCTTCTTGGGTTATCTGTAACATAATGAATAAGATAAATTGATTTATCTTATTTGTCAAATTCGCATTAAATTATTGATTTTTATTATTATTTATAAAAAAATTAAATAAGCCTATCAATGTATCTTTAAACGATTAAAGACAACTAAGTATTTAATATTAAATGTTATTTTAATGTAAATTAACATGATTTTTCTCAACTAACAATTATAAGTTTGCAATATCTCCGTAGATAACTATACTATTGAAAACGTTTAGCGACGTTGAACATAACCGGCTACCGCTCCCGACAGGGCGGATTTTTTGTGTCTGAAACTCAGACATGAGAACTCCTATCCATGTCGGGAGTGGGTGAATACAACACCTTCGGGGAATAAACCCACGTGAGTTATGTCACGTCGCTAAACTCCCGACACCTCTGGAAGGAGATCTAGCGATGCCCTGTACCTGCCGACAATCCGATCCATCCATTCCACCCACCGACCGTAAAGCGTGGCGAACGCTTCGCCACGCGCTAGGGCGTGATCTGCGTGCGTGCCGGGACGCTTCGGGACTGACGCTGGCGCAGTTATCTCGCAAAACCGGAATTCCGCCGCATGTGCTGGACCATTACGAGATGGGGAAGGGCGAACCCCGCCTGTTCGATCTGATCCGGCTGTGCCGTGCCCTTGGCGTGAGGGTTAAAATCGGGCTGGCTGATTAAAAGTCCTTATAAAAGTTCCGGAACCTATCCCCCGCCCCAGTGTTGGCTGGTCAGTCCCTAAAAGATTTAGAAGGAGAACCACCATGACCGACAACACCAAAATCGTGCGTCAGATGTTTGACGCCTGTATGAACAAGGATTTTGAAACCGCAAGAAAGCTGTTCCATCCGCAATATACGCTGAAAGACCCGATGATGACGCTGAACGGGCCGGATGAGGTGATTGAGATGATGAAAAACTGCCCCGGCGGCAACCGCATCGAAAACATCACCATGATCGCCGAAGGGAACAGGGTCGTCACCATCTTCGACAATATCGGCACGAAGCCGGAAAATTACAATGTGTGGATGTGCGATATCGCGACGATCGAAGGCGGCAAAATCCGGTCGGAAGAAATGTTCTATGATACCGCCGCCTTCCCGAAATCGATGATCGAAGGCATGAAAAAAACCATGCCGCAGAAAAACAAGGCGGCTTAAGAAAGTAGTATTGAACCACTGAGGACACGGAGATCACGGAGGAAGGCACGGAGAAGATTCCTTTTTTCCTTCTCTCTGTCTTCTCCGTGTCCTCTGTGGTTCAAATCTTTTTAAAAATCCTGCGATGTATGCTATTATTCATTCATCAAATGCGGCTTCGTATCTTTCATCATACGTTTGTATGAATTTAGGCATGAATCAAAAATTCTTACGAACGAACTGATATAAAAATATCGCTATGAAAATCTGGATCGATGCCGATGCCTGCCCCAAAGCGATTAAAGAAATCCTGTTTCGTGCGTCCGAACGGGCGCGCATTGAACTGACGCTGGTCGCCAACCAGTGGATGGCGGTGCCGCCCTCCCCACTCATCACCATCATCCAGGTGCCGCAGGGGTCGGATGTGGCGGATGCGAAGATTGTGGAATTATGCGATGCAGGCGATTTGATTATCACCGCCGATATCCCGCTGGCGGCGCAGGTGGTGGCGAAAGGCGCCTTTGCCCTGAACCCGCGCGGGGAATTATATGATAAAGGCAATATCGGCGGCGTGCTGGCCATGCGCGATTTCATGGACAGCTTGCGCGGCAGCGGGATGGAGACAGGCGGCCCCGCCGCCTTCGGCCAGAAGGACAGGCAGGCCTTCGCCGATGCGCTGGACCGGTTTATCGCGCGGTCCAAAGCATCCTGATGCAACCATTTCCCCGCTTCGTTCGTTCGTGATGCGAACAACTTAATAGAGGATATGCATCATGGAACCCATCCGCACCGCCGATTCAGCCGGCAACGACCTGGTCAAAATCATCCTGGCCGTTATCTTCCCGCCTCTGGGCGTGGCGCTGGAGACGGGGATGAGCAAACAGTTGCTGATTAATATTCTGCTGACCATGCTGGGTTTTATACCGGGCATTATTCATGCATTATATGTGATCAATAAATACTAAGAGGATTTTCACCATGACCTGTTCAACCAAAGCGCTGGCCGTTCTGGCTTGCCTGATGATTTCCACCGCTATCGCCTCGCCCGCTCTGGCCGATAAGGGCGGCAAGGGCCACGGCAAGGATAAGCATCAGGAATGGAGCTACCATGATGACGATGACGATCGCGGTCCGGATATTATCGTGATCGATAACCGCGACCGCGTGGTTATCCGCGATTACGTGGCGCAGGATTATCATCGTCATTGCCCGCCGGGTCTGGCGAAAAAACACAATGGCTGTCTACCGCCCGGTCAGGCGAAGAAATACCGCGTCGGCCATACCCTGCCGCCGGATGTCGTCTATTACCCCGTACCGCGCGACCTGCTGGTTGAACTGCAGCCCGTGCCCGCCGGGTACGAATATGTGCGGGTGGATAAGGATGTTCTGCTGATATCCGAAGCCAGCCACAAAGTGATTGACGCGATCACCCTGCTATCGGCTGTCGGGAATTAAAGTCCCAAAAATTTCAGAATGGCGTTCGTCCTGGGTTTGATAATGGCAGCGACGCCTGCTCTCTCCGCTGTTTCGGTGAGCGCTCTTTGAAATGCCGCCTGCGCGCGTTGCGCCGGGCTAAAACCCGCTTCATCATTGCGCAGTTCATACAGATTTTTGCTGTCCGTAAATAAATCCGGCAGGGAACGGCCGATGCCTTTGGGCATGTGATTTTATCCTCAAACCATGTGAAACGACGGCTTTTAATTAGAGTAATACACCGTCAAATGCAACATACAACTCAATTCGATCCTGTTCGTATTGAAAATACCGCTATTTTGCATTATAGTGATTCTCTTGAAGGCCTGCGCCAGTTGGGCCATAGACGTTGAACAGGAGTACATTCATGTCGGACACAGGAGACGACCCCGCAGCGCGGGGGCCGGACGGGCTTTCTTTATCCAGAATCTTTGAAAAATCCACGCTTGATGAATGGCCGATGATGAAGGAAATCGGTCCGTTGATGGGCCGCACCATCATTTTAAGCGGCACGGTCGACCGTGAAAAGGCGGATCTGGTCTGCCAGAAGCTGATCCTTTTGTCGCAACAGAAACCGGGGGAGGATATTCTCCTTTATATCAATTCGCCGGGCGGGTCACTGACGGCAGGTATGGCGATTTTCGATGTCATGAAATCGCTGGATTGCGACGTCCGTACGCTGGGTGTCGGGCAGTGCGCCTCCATGGCGTCCTTCCTGATCGCAGCGGGCACGAAAGGCAAACGCTATATCCTGCCCCATACCCAGATCATGATGCACCAGCCCAGCGCGGGAACGCAGGGCAAGATTTCCGACATGGAACGCGATATGAAAGAGTTCAAGCGCATGAAATCCCGGATGCAGAAAATTTATTCCCACATGCTGGGGATCGGCGAGAAAGACAGCGAAATCCTGATGGATCGCGATACCTATATCAACGCCCTGACCGCCAAGCTGCTGGGCCATGCCGATGCCATCGTGACCAAGGTGCCGCGCCCGGGGCAAAGCTTAAGCGAAGATGATAAAGCGCTGATCAGCATCACAACGGACCAGCATCGCGAGGAATTGCTGGATGAACCCGTGCTGCTGGATATGGTCAACCGCCGCAATCCGCTGCGCCCGGTTCCTGCCAATGATACAAAGGCGCCACGCGTAGCCTTGCCGCAAATCGCCTGAACCGCTGATTAAAAAAACACCCCGGGTCATACCGGGGTGTTTTTTATATTCTATCCGTGGATGATTACCGTGTCTTGTCGTAGATATATCCGCCTGCGGCCCCTGCCGCACCGCCAATGGCGGCCCCGCAGCTGACGCAGCCGCCGGTCACCAGCGTGGTTGCCGTGCCGACACCCGCACCGATGGCGGCGCCGGACAGCGTGCGCTGCTGAGTCTGGGATAAATTGGAACAGCCGGCCAGCAATGCCACGCATAAACAGGCCAGAACGGGACGAAATACTATTTTAACAGTCATGATAAATCTCCTTCTGTTTCCTACTTACGAAGCGCAGCGGGGAAAAGTTCAATCATTTCCGTCAAAAACGACCGTAATGCCGCGTTTTTTGAAATAAGCCTGCATCACCTTGCGGCCCTGGCGGTTGTTCTGGGCCAGGCGGTCGGGCCGGAACCGGGCTTCCTTCTTCCCTTCCGCGGCCATCGCCTGTTTCAGTTCGGCGATCCGGTCGTCGATATCCTCATTATCGGCGGCCAGGGACTGGTAAACGCCTTCAATCGCCTGGTCCATGGTCAAAGCGGCCATGTATATTCTCCTTTAACATCAATGATAAAAAACGGTACCATTCTTCAGTGCCCATGGCTACCGCCGCTTACAGGATTATACAATGACCAAAAACCGCCTCGAAGCCTTCAGCGACGGCGTGCTCGCCATCATCATCACCATTATGGTGCTGGAGATGAAGGTGCCGCATGGCAATGAGCCTTCAGTTCTGACCGGCCTCGGGCCCGTTTTCCTCAGCTATGTGCTGAGCTTCGCCTATGTCGGGATTTACTGGAACAACCATCACCATATGTTCCACGCGGTCCAGCATGTCAGCGGCCCGGCTTTATGGGCCAATCTGCATCTTCTGTTCTGGCTGTCGCTGTTTCCGTTTGTCACGGGCTGGATGGGCGAAAACCACTTTTCGATGTGGCCGGTGGCGCTGTATGGGTTTGTATTGCTGATGGCGGCCATTGCCTATTCCATTCTGGTGGCTGTATTGCGCCGGCACAACACCACACTGGATAAGGCGGTCGGGAAAGACGGGAAAGGCTGGCTGTCGATCCTGTTGTATGTGGCAGGCATCGGCGCGGCCTTTATTCATCAGGGTCTGGCCGTCGCGATTTACGCATGCGTCGCGGCAATATGGTTCATTCCCGACCGGCGGATTGAAAAAGTTGCGAAATAAAAAGACCCGCCTCATGAAGGCGGGTCTTTTCTTAAACCATCAGGAAGCTTAGTGAACTTCTTTATGGGTTTCGTCCACGGTGTCCTTGTTCATGGCGCCAGCCGGATCAACGGTGGTTTTCTGGTCAACCGTGCCCGTGCCGTCAGATTTGATGTCGGATTTGGTGGTGGTCTCAACCGTGGTGCCGGTGGCGGCATCGGTCGAGGTTTCGGTGATTTCGGTCTGCTGGCTGGGCTTGCAAGCCGACAGGCTGAGGGCGGCTGCCGCCATCATCACAAACATCAGTTTCTTCATGGTCTTACTCTCCGGTTTCTATGTATATACGAGACCCGACGTCATAACGTATAAAGCCAGGCCGTGACAAGCTTTTAAACCCTTATCACTGATAGGTTTCGCGGGTTTCGGTCGTGCTCTTGTTGAACAGGCCTTTCGGGTCGCGGCTGGTCGTGGTATCGACGGTCGCTTTCTTGTTGCCGTTCTCCTCGTAGTAAACATTGGTCGAGGTGGTTTTCTTCACCGCCGTCCCGTTGTAATCCGTCGACTTGGTGGTGCGCTCATATTGACCGGGCGGCAAAGTGGTCGGGGCGGTGCTGCAGGCCGACAGGGTGATGGCGGCGGCAACGGACAGGGGCACGATAAACAGGGTCTTTTTCATGGTCTTCTCCATTCAAACTTAAAACGAACTCGGCGCATCCAACAGCTTCGCTTTCCGCTTGGTTCCCGATAAAAATGAAAACGGCCCCTCTAGAGGGGCCGTTTTTGACATGATGGCTGCCTGATCAGGCGGCCTTGCGGTTTTCCATGGCGGACAGCAATCCCGTTACGTCATGCCAGGGAAAACCCAGATTGATTTCCGACTCTGCCGATACAGCCGGTTTTGCAGCCGTTTGTCTTGTGTTTTGCATGGCTTTGTCTACCTTCTTTTGTGATCGCAGGGCCTATAACGTTTGTGCGATACAGTAAGTTCCGACATTAACCCCGCGGTATTTTCAATAAAAATGAATGACTTTATCGATCTTTACTGTGAGCGCGCTACCCCGGATCTTTGGGCAGAACCGCTTAATGCCTTGTCAAATCTTGCTTTTTTCGTAACCGCCTGGTTTGCATGGGGCTTGTATCGCTATTCAGGCAGGGATCGGTCATTGCTGATCCTGACCCTGTTTCTGTTCACGATCGCCGTGGGCAGCACCTTGTTTCATGTCTTCGCGACACGCTGGGCGATGCTGGCGGATACGATCCCGATCCTGCTGTACCAGCTTGCTTTCTGCATCTGTTACAGCCGTTTTGTTATCGGATTGCGGTCTTTTATGGCGCTGGTTCCAGCGGCGGGATTTCTTGGATTGTCTTATTTGGCAGACCGCATACCCGACACCGTATTGAACGGTTCGGCGTCCTATCTGCCAGCTCTCGCCTTTCTGTTCGGGTTTGGTATTTACCATGCGCTGGCAAGGCAGCCATGGCGGTTTGCGCTGCTGGCCGCGACCGCCTTATTTGCGGTATCCCTGACGGCGCGGTCGCTGGATATGGCATTGTGCCCGGTGTGGCCTTCGGGGCTGCATTACCTGTGGCACGGGCTGAACGCCATCGTCCTGTATCTGACCGTCCGCGCCTATGCCGAAAGCCGCACAATCCGGACGAATTTTTAACGGCTGACGCCTTCCCCGCGCCTCATTCCTGTGTCATATAAAAGGGATGCGGTGGCTGCGCTATATTTTCCTGACTATATTCTCTCTTGGCTTGCTCGCGGGGATCACCGTGGCGGCGCTGGTTGTGTTTATCATTTCCACCTACAGCAAGGATCTTCCGGATTACAGCCAGCTGAAAGATTACAAGCCGGCCGTGGTCACGCGCATCTACGCAGGCGACGGGCGTTTGCTGGCCGAATATGCCCAGGAAAAACGCGTCTTCGTGCCGATCGATTCCATTCCGCCGATTGTCCGTCAGGCGTTCCTGGCGGCGGAAGACCAGCATTTTTACCAGCATAGCGGCGTCGACTACACCGCCATCCTGCGCGCCATCGTCTCCAATCTGAAAAACCGCGGCAGCGGCCGGCGCCCGGTCGGCGCATCGACCATCACGCAGCAGGTGGCGAAGAACTTCCTGCTCGGCAATGAATTTTCCTACAAGCGCAAGATCCGCGAGGCCATTCTGGCATTCCGCATGGAACGGGCGATGACCAAGGACCATCTGCTCGAACTTTACCTGAATGAAATCTATCTCGGCGAAGGCACCTATGGCGTCGCCGCCGCCGCGCTGAATTACTTCAACAAGCCGCTTGAGGATATCACGATTGAGGAAGCCGCCTATCTGGCGTCCCTGCCGAAAGCGCCGAACAATTACAACCCGTCGAAGCATCCGGAAGCCGCGCGCACGCGCCGCGACTGGGTGATCGGACGGCTGGCCGAGGATCATTACATCACAAATGATCAGGCGAAAGAGGCGCAGAAGAAACCGCTGCAGGTGGTTGAAGATCGCGGCGACGATACCGTCGCCGCCCCGTATTTCGCCGAGGAAGTGCGGCGGGAAATCCAGCAGCAATACGGATCCAACGCGCTGTATGAAGGCGGCCTCGCCGTGCGCAGCAGCGTCGACCCGAAACTGCAGGCGCTGGCGCAGGAATCCCTGCGCGACGGGCTGGAAGCCTATGACAGGCGGCGCGGATGGCGCGGCCCGCTCGGCCATATCGAGCCCGGCAAGGGTTGGGAAGCGCGGCTGAACGATTTCGCGAAACCTCCCGGCAAACGCACCGAATGGCGCATGGCGATGGTCATTGACGCGGGCGCATCCGGCGCGACGCTCGGCTTCCCCGACGGCAGCCGCGGCAAGCTGCCGGTCGCGGAAGCGCAATGGGCGAAAACCGGATTGTCGTCTTTGCGCCAGATCGTGAAAGACGGCGATGTGATTTTCGTTGCGCCCGCCAAGGATAAAGACGGCAAAAACACCGATGACTGGTCATTGCGCCAACTACCGAAGGTCAGCGGCGCGCTGGTCGCGATGGATCCGCATACGGGCCGCGTGCTGGCGATCCAGGGCGGATGGAGTTACGAACAATCCGAATTCGACCGCGCGACGCAGGCGCTGCGCCAGCCGGGATCGTCGTTCAAACCCTTCGTCTACCTGACCGCGCTGGAGAACGGATTCACCCCGGCGACGCTGGTGGTGGACGGACCGTTCGTCGGCGACCAGGGGCCGGGCATGCCGAAATGGCGTCCGAAAAACTATCATGACGACTATCTTGGTCCGACCACCTTGCGCGTCGGTGTCGAAAAATCCCGCAACCTGATGACGGTGCGTCTTGCCCATTTCATCGGCATGGACAAGGTGGCCGACATGGTTCATCGCTTTGGCGTGATGGACAACATGCCTAAATATTTGTCTTATTCCCTGGGCGCGGGCGAAACGACTTTGCTGCGCCTGACCACCGGCTATGCCCAATTCGTCAATGGCGGACGCAAGATCACGCCGACCTTTATCGACCGGATCCAGGACCGCATGGGCATGACCGTCTTCGCACATGACAAACGCCCGTGCCAGGATTGCGGCACGCTGATCGAATGGGAAGGCCAGGATGCGCCGGACGTGCCCGACACGCGGGAACAGGTCGCGGACCCGCGCAATGTCTACCAGATCGTGTCCATTCTGGAGGGCGTGGTCCAGCGTGGAACAGCCACAGCAGTGAAAGAACTGAACCGTCCGCTGGCGGGCAAGACAGGAACGACGAACGATTCCAAAGATACATGGTTTGTCGGTTTCTCGCCCGATCTCGTCGTCGGGGTGTTCGTCGGCTATGACACGCCGCGCACGCTCGGCAAAAAAGAAACGGGCGGCAGTGTGGCCGTCCCTATTTTCAAAGGCTTTATGCAGGAAGCCTTGAAAGACCAGCCGGCCATTCCCTTCCGCGTGCCGCCGGGCATTAAAAACGTCCTGATCAACGCCCGTACGGGCCATCGGGCCGGGCCGGGCGACAAAACCGTGATCTGGGAGGCGTTTCTGGATGGGACCGAGCCTAATACGGACAGCAATTACGTTCTGGATGAAGGCGGTATCGTCCCCGGCGCAGAACCAGCCGAGGGCCAGGCAGGGGACGGGGTTTACAGCCCCGGAACGGGCTATCCGGTCCCCGAAAACCAGCCGAATACGGGTACAGGCGGGCTTTACTGATCCCCTCTATTTCCTGCTTTCGCCCTACCCTCCTAAAATTGTATAATGGATGATAAGGGAAACGATGCGGGACATTATGCAAGGAAACGGAACCGGATGGCTGAAGCGCGGCATTATCGCGCTGGGTACGTTTGCGATCCTGCTTCTGCTTGCCTCCGGCCCGGCCGTACAGGCCGCCGACAGCGGCTGCGACCCGCAATATATGCAGTCCCTGAACGGTCGCGCGCAGATCGAAGCCATGCGCCAGACCGCCAAAAACAAGAACCTGATCTACAAAGCCGACAGTGTCCTGGAATATAGCTGCTTCTTCAGCTTTGTCGAACATGCCAAAAGCCACACATCGATGCCGGTAGCGGCAGGCGCATGGGATGCGGTTGTCACCACGCCTGCTTTCAGATACCTGGCCCCAAGCTTTGGGCATTATTACCTTGGTGGGAGGTTTAATCCGGGAGGCACCGCCGTGCCGCCCGATACCTATGTCTGCGATGCCATGGCGCGGATGTGGGAATTCGGGCGCTGTATCAATATGAATCAATATGCAGGCATTGACGGATTCTTTGATTTCAGCTGGTACATCAATAATGATCCCCGTCAGTTTCCTGTTGGATATGAGGCCTGCACGCCTGCAATGTCTGTCAACCCCAACAATATGGCCGCTGCTTTTAACGGACGCCAAGGCGAATGGCTGATGCCGGCTGATCTGGATCCGGACGGTACACCCTATGCGATCGACCCGGTCCTGACTTATCAGAACCTGACCAGCTGGGATCCGGCTGCGGGGGGGAATGACAATTGCGGGCCACCAATTCCGACAGGCCTGACGATCTACCGCAAAAACACCAACTATCCCGATTTCATCTGCGCCAAGCCGGGCTGTACCTATGTGCCCGGCGCCGGGCCGGCTGGCGGGACCTGCGTACGATAAAATCTGAAATGTCTAAAGGTCGAACCAGCCGGACCGGTCATCCGTGCCGAGCAGGTCGGAGATTTCGCCCGTGACGGGCAGCGTGTAATCATACGCCGCCAGCACACGGCCACTACCTGAATCCAGCATCCGCAGATTGATCAGGACCTTGCCGTTGGCGCGGGCATATTGCCCGGTCAGGACAGCGTCGCCCTGCATGGTTGCAGCACCGCCATCACCAATAACATTGAACCCAAGCTGCTGCAGGCGCGCTGCGACCTGACCCGTGATCACCTTACCGAACGGCGCGGGCGGCGGCGGAGATGTCATGACGGGCGTGCCTGGTTTCGACGCGGGCGACGTCTGCGGATAGAGGTTGGTGAGGATGCCGGTATGAACGGGGGTGCCGGGTTTCAGCGTGCCCTTCGCCTGATGCGCGAGCAGATCGGCGGCGCCATAGCTGGTTTCCAGTAAATTGGTCGAATCACCATCGAATATGCCGGTTTCAAGCAGAGTCTGCGCACAGCCTGTCAGGGCAAGCGGGGCCGATGCGATCAGCCCGGCCAGCAGTGCAGCGCGCAAAGCCGTCATTACTGCGCCGTCCCGTTGTCTTTTTCGGTGGAGACGGACGTTTCCTTGCCTTCGCCCAAGCGTTCTTCATAGGCGGTCCTGGCGGAACGGCTGCCTGTCTTGTCTTCCTTGGTCTCCTCGGAAACCGCGCCGTTGCTGTCAGCGTTGCGGTTGTCGTAGACATAGATCTGCTGTTCAGCTTGTTTTGGCTGCACAGGCGTAACCGATGCATGGGTTTCCGCAGGCACAGGCGTGGTAACCGCGCCGCCGGTGACATGATCTTCCATGGCTTTTGCAACAGGTGCGGCAGCAGGCGCTTTAGACGGCACGGGTACCGGCACCGGCACGACTGCGGCGACTGGCCCCTGGGCGCTCATGTTGAACGAGCCGCTTTCCTTGGTAAGCTGACGACCTGGCCAAAGACGGCGAGGGAAAGCTGGCTGGACGCGCCCTGGTTTTCAATACCGTATTCCATCTGGAACGGCGCTTTTTCATCGGCAGCGATTTTGTATTTGCTGGCGGTCAGCGCATCGGTCAGCGCCTGGCGGAATTCGGCGGCGCCCTGCTGGCCGGGTGCGGCTTCGCGCAGGAACACAGGATCTTTCAGGCGGCCAAAACCGCTTTCAATCTTGGAGAGCAGTTCAGACGCAGCCGAGCGCCATTGCGGTGTCACTTCAACCGCAGCGATGGGCGGCACTGTATTGGCAGGCGCGAAATTCGCGGATGCGTCGATCGGCGTTGCCATCACAGGCGCGGCGGGAGGCATGACAGATACCGGATCGGCCGCAGGCACAGCCGCATTGCCAGCCATGGGCTGCATATTGGCCGGGGCGGCAGCCGGGCCGTTCTGGCCGGGATATTCATGCACGGTGACTTCGCCCGCGGATGTCCGGTACTGGTTGACCTGGTATTTATACCCGGTCGGCATCGCCGTCGGGCCGAAATTGCTGGCACAAGCTGTGATCGCGAGCGGGGCCGCGAACAGGAACAGGCGGGCTACGGCGCGAAGGGTTTTCTGGTCGGACGGCATGGCATTTTCCTCGGGGGCTGGATCCGGATGTGAAGAGATAAAGGTCAAAAAAACACGGGCTGGAGACGAAGCCCCGCACTGCACACGATGCTACCAAGTCTTGGGGCCGAGGTACAGTGCTGTTTTTACACGGAACCTGCGATGCGGGACGGATCGGACAGGCGGCAGATCCAGCGTATTCCCGCCCCGCCGCAAACAGGGCGGCGGTCGAGCAGGCCCTGCGCCAGCGCCTCACGCACCGCAGGCCAGCCGTAGCGGCAGACCAGGTCGTCCTGATACATCAGCCCGGCCGGTTCTTCGAAGTAGGTTTGCAGAAGATAAAGTTCGGCGAGCATTAAAACCATCACAAGAAATGCAATTGATAATCATTCTCAATTAAGGAGGGTGATTTGGCAAGAGGGGAAAATTGCTTTCTCAACATAAAAAATCTGTCATCCCGTAGCGGAGGGATGACAAAAGAGAAGCGGCAGGATTAGGCGGCCGGGATAATTTTCTTCAACTTCGCGGCAATATCGCCCGCTTTGTCATCCGGCGTGAAGATGTCGATGAAGTGATTGTCCGGACCCATCAGATAGATATAGGCGGAATGGTTCAGCGTGTAGTCGCCGCCTTTTTTATCCTCGACGCGGGCGGCGTAGACTTTATAACCGTCCTGGACTTTTTTAAGATCCTCTTTCGATCCGGTCAGGCCGACGGGACTGGGTTTGTACAGGCCGACATAGTCTTTCATAACTTTGGGCGTGTCGCGGTCCGGATCGACGGTGATGAAAATGGGGGCAATTTTCGCCAGCCTGTCTTTATCAATCATGTTCAACGCATCGGTCATCTTTTTCAAATCTACCGGGCAGACATCGGGGCAGGATGTGAAACCAAAATAGACCAAGCGGTATTTGCCGTCGAAATCCTTTTCGGTGACATGCTTGCTATCCTGGTCGGTCAGGCTGAACGGGCCGCCGGGTTCGGTGCCCGCGGGCGCGGCGGTTTCATGCTCATGCGCGCCATGCGCGTAAGTTTTCGCGCTTTCGATGGTCATCGCAAAGCCGATAAAGGCCAGGACCATGGTGACGGGGATCAGGAAAAGCAGGCGGGTGTTTTTGTTCATGAATTCTATTTAAAACAACCCGCCCGGCTTTGTAAAGGTTTACAGCACGCCCAGCATTTCCGCAACCAGCGGGTGGCGGACGATGTCTTCGTTTTTCAGGCGGCACACCGCGATGTTCGGCAGTTTTTCAAGCTTGTCCGCGATCATCGACAGGCCGGATATGCCGGGGAGCAAGTCGCTCTGATCCGGATCGCCGGTGATGATCATGGTCGAATGCCAGCCGAGGCGGGAGAGCAGCATTTTCAGCTGCACATAGGTGCAGTTCTGCGCCTCGTCAATGATCACATAGGCGTTGTTGAGCGTGCGGCCGCGCATGAAACCGACCGGCGCGATTTCGATGGTGCCGTCCTGGATGTAATCCCGCACGCGCTTGCCGCCGAGGCGGTCGCCGAGCGCATCATAGAGCGGCCTTAAATACGGCGCCATTTTCTCATGCATGTCGCCGGGCAGGTAACCGAGCGACTCCCCGGCCTCCATGGCGGGGCGGGACAGGATGATGCGTTCGATCTTGCCTTTTTCCAACGCCTCGACCGCGGCGGAGATGGCGAGATAGGTTTTGCCCGTGCCCGCCGGGCCGATGGCGAGGGTCAGGTTATGCGTGTTGATGGCATCCATCAGGCCTTTCTGACCTTCGGAGCGCGGGCTGACGTTTTTGACAAATTTCTTGTCACGGGCACGGTCGATTTCCTCATCCAGAGGATGCCAGTCGGACCGTCCGCCGCCACGTCCCACCTTATCCGCGAAGTCCTTGTGCACGAGGGTGCTGCTGACGCTGCGCAGCGCGATGTTTCTCTTTTTGCTGGATTTTTTAGCCATTGCGGACTCCTTAAGGATAGAGGTTGCGGGGCGGGAAACGGCAATAAAAAACCGCGCTAGGAAGCGCGGCGGGAGGGACAGACATCAGGGCGGGCAAGACCCGGGGCCAGGAGGAGGATGGAGAGAGGATCTGACATTAAAATCAAGCGAAACCCTTTGTTAATATTGAGTCTAGCTGATTCGCGGGAAAGCGCAAAGAATCATTCGAAACGGGCCGCTTATTAACATATTGACATTTTTGCCCGCGCGGCCTAATGTTTCACATAACGGGAGAAATTCATGAGTAAAAGCCTTATTAAAGCCTTTGCAATGGCTGCGGCTGTGACATCGTCACTTCTGGTTGGCGACGCGCAGGCGCAGACTGTCGGCGCGGATCAGACATTGAGCGGGCTTTTGCGCCATCTAACTTCCCAGATTGAAAGCACGGTTCCCGATCTGATGCGCACTTCGATCCATCAGCTGGAGACAGCTTGCGAGAAAAGTGCCTATAGAGACATTTGTTTTGAAGTGCAAATGCGCGCGCAGCTTCAGGCGAAATATCCCATGCCCTGCTCTGTCGGCCCAACCGCCAAAAACATTGCGAAAATTTATGCCGGACTGAGTGGCCGCAATGCATCCAACGCGGAATTGACCGAAGGCCGGACCAACATCATGCGCGAAGAAGACAATCTGTCACGATGTGACAGGGCACCGCCGATCCGGCCATAGGGGAAGAAGAATGCGACAAATCTTAAAAACCATTCCCGTTCTCGCAACTCTGGCCACGCCTTTTGCCGCAGCGGCGGCGCAACCGGCCTCTTCTTATGCGGCCGAGCATCTGATGCCGTCTGCGCTGCGCATCGAAATCAACGGGCTTAAATTTGTCTGCCCGTCGACGGATAAGGAAGATACGCAGAGCGATTGCGTTTACAGCAAGACGCGGCAGCATATTGTATGGATGGGCATGGGAAATTGCCCTGTACAATATGAAGCCAAAGCTATCAGTGATGTGTTTATGGGGTTAATCAACAAAGAACCGACCGATGCAGAGTTGGTCAATGCGTATGCCGTGCTGAAAAGCATTTATAGCGATATGCAAACATCCTGTTCTGTCACCGGATTCACTGTGAATTAAAATCATGATTACAGGCAGCGGCCAAAATGCATATGAACCTTGTCTCTTTAAGCGCTCAAGGAACAAAGCCTGATAATATCGTTATAGGTGATGCCAAACTTGATAAAGACTGGCAGATTTTTCAAGCTTCAAAAACCTGCCCTTCCCTCTTCCCCAAATAAGATATCAAGCGGCCATTTTCTTTAGCTTCTTCACCTGCCCGTTCAGCATGCGCCAGGCCACCTGGCGAATGACGCGGTAAGGCAGTGATGGCGGGATAAAGCCGCAGGCTTTGAAGATCATCGCTATGGCGCGATCCAGATGTTTCTGCTGGTAAAAACTATAGGCGCGGCGAGCATAAGCCTGGTTTGAGGCCTTGCGGTCGTAGGTGTCGCTGTCGTTTGAATTGGCGGCAAAATAAGCATAAGACAATTCATCGTCTTCGGATTCCGCGATCCTGCCCAGCGCGACTTTCAGACGGCCGATCTTGCCCAGTTTTTCCTGTTCCAGATATTTGGTCAGCGTGTCGTAGAACAGTTTGTAATGCCGGAATTCATCCGCGGCGATGTGTTTGCAGATCTCCTTCAACACAGGCTCATCGATGGAATCGCCGATGGCGCTGTAATAGCTGGACGTGCCGACCTCCACCATGCAGCGCGCGACCATTTCGGCGGCGCGTCCGCCGCGCACGGAATTTTTGGCGTCGAGAAAATGTTCGGGCTGATACCCTGCGCGGAATTTCGCCATGGCGCGTTGCAGGGACCAGGACGGATCGATTTTCTCCGCCCATGTGCCCAGCGCTTCGCCATGCTGCACTTCCTCCACCGACCAGTTGCGGGCCAGCGCCTGGAAGTCCGGATCGTCATGGAAAACTTTGCACAGATAATCGGCATAGGAATCCGCACCATATTCCACCAGCGCCGCCGCCTTGATGACCTGGAGCAGGTCGGGCGTGACCTTTGACGGATCCAACGTGTCCCAGGGCAGGTCAGAAATTTTCCAGTGGACGTATTCGGGCATGAAAATGGCCTCCGTCATTGATGCGCAGAGGCCATGTTTAGCATGGTTGGGCCTGAAGGCTCAAGCTTATCCGGGCGTCAGAAAGGACGCGGCGCGGCGAACAGCGCCCAGCCATCCCTGAGCAGGCGGCGGAGTTTTCCGTTCAGGTGCCGCTTTGTTACTTACTTCAGAAATGGTTCTTAAAATCGCCTCTTTACCTGGATTGCCCACATCCGTGAAAACAACCGCAAGGTTTCCGCCAGCCCTGGCT
>JBGAQU010000059.1:0-17974 GCA_044220535.1 Alphaproteobacteria bacterium
TGCAGGTAATGTGCGAAACTGTTGAAATTACGGCCCAGCGTGGCAGTGAAACGCTGTGACAGATTGGCCTGAAAAATATCGCCGGCATGGACGTAGCGGATCACCTGCAAAACTTTTGCTTCATATTCCGCGCGGCTGGATAAAGACTGGAAATCGGCATGCTGCGCATCGGCGGTCAGCGGGCGATAAGCATCCAGCGTTTTGCGCAGATTGGCCAAACGCGCCTGTGCGAGATCGTTGGAGGCGGCATGGGTGATGAACCAGGCTTTGTCTTTATGATGATCGAAGGCCAGAACCTGGTCATACAGCCCGACCATCATATCCGGCATGGTGTGGTTGTCCTGCGCACAGGATGGCAGGCGTTCGACATGGCGGGCAAGGTCGTAACCGAAGCTTCCCGCGGCACCGCCCTGGAATGGGGGCAGGTCGGGTCGGGACTGCCAGCGCGCGCCCCATTCATTCATCCGTTGTTCCAGGATTTTGAATGGGTCGCCGATAAAGGACAATTGCTGGTCGGTGTTGGAAACCACAATCCGGCCATTCTTGCTTTCGATGGTTTCGAAAGGCGCGAAGGCGATAAAACTGTAACGCGACTGGGGATTGGTTCGGTCGGCGCTGTCGAGGAAAAGGGTGTAGGGAAGGCCGTGCAGCGCCCCCGCATAATCCAGCGGGTTTTTATGGGTCAGGTTGAAAGCATAAAGGCTTCGATCCGCCATCCTTGCCGCCCCCTCGCGGCTTGAGAGGTTTATGATCGGTTTTTAGCGGTTTTGCAATGTTATTTTTACCCTCTCTCTTCAGGGAGAGGGTAAGGGTGAGGGTGAATAAAAAGACAGGCACGAAGGGCCTGGCATATTTATCCCCTCATCCCGGCCTTCTCCCTGAAGGGAGAAGGGGAACGTCCGTACGCAAATGCGGCAATTGATCCGGGAATTTATTCTGAATAAACGTGACCAATCCTTCCCGGATCATGCAGCGCAAGTCAAAGGCGACCCCCGAATCCACGGCGCTGACCAGGATGCGAATCTCCATGGCGCGGTCATTCATATCCGTCACCTGCACAACCTTGACCTTGCCGTCCCATAAAGAGTTATCGGTCAACAGGCGGTCCAGTTCATCACGAATCGGCTGCACCGGCATGGTGTAATCGACATACAGCATGACTGTCCCGAGGATATCGGCGGTCTGACGCGTCCAGTTCTGGAACGGCTTGTCGACGAAATAGCTGATGGGCAATACCATGCGCCGCAAGTCCCAGATCTTGACAACGACATAGGTCAGGTTGATTTCCTCGATCCGTCCCCATTCGCCTTCCACGATCACGACGTCGTCGATGCGTATGGGTTGGGTAATGGCAATTTGAAGGCCTGTAAAGAAATTGCCGATGGTTTTCTGGGCCGCCAGGCCGATGACAATACCGGCGACACCTGCCGAGGCCAGCAGGCTGATCCCCAATGTACGGATCTCTGTGAAGGTCATCAGCACGCTGGCTATGCCAATCAGTACGATGATGGAAACCGCAAGACGCCGCAGCACGCGCACCTGTGTATGCACCATGCGGGCGCGCACGTTGTCTTTGCGGTTCACGTCGAATTTCTGGATCAGGATCGTTGTGAACAGCGCGACGGCGCGGATGGCCAGCCATGAAATAAGGACGATCGCGGCGATAACGTAGCACTGGCCGATAAAAGGGTTTTCCGTCCAGCGGAATTGCAGGCTGCCGATCACGGCATAAAGCGCGGTCAGGACCAGAAGGATTTCAACCGGGGTATGAAGATGACGGAAAAACGCCTCGCTGATGCGACCGTGTTTTTTCTTCAGCCGCTGCCGCATAAAACCGGACAGGAAAAACAGGCCGAGCAGGGCCGCGAAAATCAGGGCAGGCAGAATAAGGCTGTTGGCATTGAATTCCATAGCATATTCCTTTTTCGCGGAAGAGCGGCTTTTCCTATTATACTTTCTTAAAGCAGGCGTTGACCAGCTTTTCAAAAGCGATGGCGCGGTGGCTGATCCGGTGTTTTAAATCCTGATCCATCTCGCCAAAGGTTTCACTGTAGCCGTCCGGAATAAACATGGGATCGTAACCGAAACCCCGTTCGCCGCGCGGCGGCCAGATCAACTGGCCATTCAGGATGCCCTCAAACGCTTCGGTATGCCCGTCCGGCCAGACCAGTGCCAGGGCGCAGACGAAATGGGCGGAACGGTCCGCATTGGCGCCCATTTTGTCATGGACGTCCTGCATGGCGCGGTTGAAGTCCTTATCCGGGCCGGCCCAGCGCGCCGAATAAATCCCGGGGTCTCCCTTCAGCGCGGTAACGGCAAGGCCGCTGTCATCCGCAAGGCAGGGAAGACCGCACGCCATGGCGGCGGTATTGGCTTTCAGGACGGCATTGGCGATGAAGGTGGCGCCGGTTTCTTCCGGTTCGGCCAGACCCAGATCGCCCGCCAGAGGGAAGTCCATGACAAAGTCCCGCAGCAGGGCGGCGATCTCCCGCGCCTTGCCGGGGTTGTGTGTGGCGACGACCAGCCGGTCGCCTTCGAATTTACGATGCTGCATCTAGATTCCCAACGCTTTCTTCTGCAAGGCGGTCAGGTCGCGGCACCCGGCCTTTGCAAGGTCGAAAAGAGCCTGGAATTGCTCATCCGTGAAGGGTTCTTTTTCTGCCGTGCCCTGGATTTCGACGATGCCGCCGCTGCCGGTGATCACGAAATTGGCATCCGTATCGGCAGTGGAGTCTTCCGCGTAATCAAGATCCAACACAGGCACGCCGCCGACAATGCCGCAGGATATGGCGGCGACGCTGTGCTTTATCGGCACGGTGGTGCATAGTTTGACGCGGATCAGGTGCTGGAAGGCTTTATATAGCGCCACGTACCCGCCTGTAATCGCCGCCGTGCGCGTCCCGCCATCCGCCTGCAGGACGTCGCAATCGATGCGGATCTGGCGTTCGCCCATGGCTTGTAAATCGACGACCGAGCGCAAAGCGCGGCCGATCAGGCGCTGGATTTCCTGCGTCCTTCCAGACTGGCGGCCTTTCGCGGCCTCTCGGTCCATACGCTGGTTGGTGGAGCGGGGCAGCATACCGTATTCAGCCGTAACCCAGCCTTTGCCGGTGTTTTTCATCCAGCCGGGGACTTTTTCCTCAACCGTAGCGGTGCACAGCACATGAGTATCCCCGAATTTGACCAGGCAGGATCCTTCGGCATATTTGGTGACGTCTGTGGTTAATTCGATGGTGCGCAAGGCATCGGCGGCGCGGCCTGAGGGTCTGGTCATTTGAAGGGTTCCTTATTGTTTACGCGGCAGACTGTAAGGGTCTGACGGTATTTGTCAAATTCTTCAGATGTGGTATACATAAGCCATGATTCCTGAGATCAATACACGCGCCCAAGGCATCCTGCGGGATATTATCGACCTGTACATGCAAACCGGGGAGCCGGTGGGGTCGCGCACCATTTCACAAAAACTGGGCCTGAACCTCTCTCCTGCCTCGATCCGCAATGTGATGGCGGAGCTGGAGAAGGAAGGGCTGCTTTATGCGCCGCATACCTCCGCAGGCCGTTTGCCGACACAGGCGGGTCTGCGTTTTTATGTCGACGGGTTGATGCAGGTGGGGGATCTGTCCAGCGATGAGCGGACAGCCATTGAAACCCAGTGTAATATAACGGGCCGGTCGATGACGCAGTTGTTCGAACAGGCGACGACTCTTTTATCGGGATTGTCCGCCGCGGCGGGACTGGTGATCGCGCCGAAAAGCGACAAGCCGATCCGCCATATCCAGTTTGTCCAGCTGGATCCGAAGCGCCTTCTCGCGGTGCTGGTCAGTCAGGATAATATGGTTGAAAACCGGATGCTGGATGTGGATGGCCCGCTGCCGCCTTACGCATTGACTGCCGCCGCCAACTACCTGAACAGCCGATTGTCGGGCCGGACGCTGTCTTCAGCACGCAAGGTTATCCTTGAAGAAATGAAGACGCATAAAACCCAATTAGACGCCATCACAGCGGACCTCGTCCATAAAGGTATTGCCCTGAACCCGCAAAGCGAAGGGCATCTGATCGTGCGCGGACAGGCGAAGCTGCTGCAGGATGTGAAAGCCATGGAAGACCTGGAGCAGGCGCGGCAGTTGCTGGCCATGCTGGAGGAAGAAAAGACCATGGCGCAGCTTCTGGACTCGGCCCAGAACGCGCAGGGCATCCAGATTTACATCGGCACGGAAAACAAGATTTTTGATCATTCCGGATGGTCGATGGTGATCTCGCCTTATCGATCCACTGAAAACCAGATCATCGGCGCCATCGGCGTCATCGGCCCGACCCGTCTGAATTACAGCCGGATCATACCGTTGGTCGATTATACGTCCCAAGTAATAGGGCGGATGCTGGGTTAGATCCGGCCTGTCAGCAGCAGAATAATAATCAGCGCCGCGACCAGGGTCAGGCCGCCGCTTGGGTAATAACCCCATTGACGGCTGTGCGGCCAGGTTGGGAACGCGCCGATAACCATCAGGACCAGAACGATAAGAAGTATAGTGGCTAAACTCATGATACAAACCCTCTAATACAATGCGTTAAAAAGCCAACGTACCGCTTCGGTGATTTGTTCCGTATTTTCAGATTTTAGGTGACGGATATCAGGGCATGCTGTTGGACAGGGTCCATACTTCCGTCTTGAAATGTTTATGGTTTAGCTCTTCCTTGGCGCATTCCAGTGCCTGATCGACAAATACAGGCTTTGTTGCATAGCTGTAAAAATCATAAGCCGCGTAAGGCAGTTGAAACGGTCCCAAGGCTTGAGCGGTCAGGGCGCATTGTTTCTTCGGCAATTCAGCCGGGCCCGGATCCGGGTTGGGCAAAATATTAAGCTTGTTACTTTCCAAGTCATAGACAGGTTTCCAATCATTCTGAACCAGAATATCGGGTGTCACGCCCCTTTCTTGCGGGGATCGATCGTCCGGGCCAAAATATAATCCGGTTGTATAGCGCAATGCTCCGCTTTGAACAAAAAACGATATGCCAAAAGCTGTCAGCGGCATAATCGTCTGCACAGAGCCTTTACCAAAGGATCGTTCCCCGATGATGATGGCGCGTTTGTTTGCCTGTAGCGCCTTTGCAACGATTTCCGAGGCGGACGCAGAGCCGGCATCAATAAGAATGGCAAGCGGCTTCCCTTTAAGAATGTCACCTTTATTGGCTATATAAATAGCATCATCTTTTCGGCTGGGTGCATCGTGTTTTATAACGTCTTTTGCTTCATAAATAACAGGCTCTTCCATGAGTTTGGTGCGTTCTTTAACAATAATGCCTGAATCCATGAACAAATCAGATGTCCCAACGGCTTCCTGCAAAAGGCCGCCTGGATTGTTTCTTAAATCCAATACGGCGCCATTCAGGCCAGATCCGGATTTTTTTCCCAGTATTTCCAGGGCGAACTTTATGCCTTCCGTGGAGTTTTTTCCAAAAGATTTAAGTCTTACATAGGCAATGTTGTCATTCATAAGATCGACGTAAATTAATGGCATCTGAGTTTTTTCGTAGGTCAACGTTACTTAGTAAGGTGAAGAATCCATATGCTTTAAAAGAAGCGTAACTGATTCACCAAGATTTCCTGTCATTAATCTGAGACATTCAATTGCAGACAAGCCTTTGGTTTCCTGGCCATTGATTCTCAGAATTTCATCAAAAGGCTTGATGCCTGCCTTTTCAGCAAGGGAACCTTCTATCGGTTTCTGAACGATCAATGTATCAGCTGGTTTTGCAACAATAACACCGATATTACTTGGATTGCCGTTCATCTTCTCAAGCATTGCTTCATATTCGCTTTGATTGTAATAGGCGGAGTGTGCGTCCATCCTTTTCATGACGGCGTCAGCAACCATTTTGACCCATTCACTGTTATCTTTAGGTTTTATTTTATGATGTGGCCCTAATGCATCATTCATGGCAATTCTATAGACATGCCGCATTTCTTCTTTAGAAAGCTTCCTGTAATGGTTTTGGCGAATATCTTCCAGAAGGCCGTTCATGTAGTCCGAGGGTTTAACGCCACCCATATCCTGGGAAGGATCATATGAGGGAATAGAAGGTTGCGCCTGTGCTGATGAAAGCGTGTTGGCGGCCAGGAAGGCCGCCATGGCTATGCCATGCATTAATTTTGATATCATTGTCCCTGTCCTTTTTTCGCATAATAGCGAAAACGGAAAAATCGATCAGGGCGATGGTATCAGGGATGCCGTACAAAGCAATAAAGGTACCGAAACGAGGGCCCTGACTCTGACCTAAAAGGACTTCGTAGATGGCCTGGAACCAGGTGCGAAGCTCTTCTTTTGTATAGTTATTTTCCGTGCCCGCACTAAACACCTCGGTCTGGATGGTTTCGACATCCGCACTGGCAGGCAAGGCCAGCAGGCGGCGTTTCAGGTCGGCCAGGGCTGTGCGTTCGCGGTCGCTGGGCAGGCGATAGATTTTGTTCGGCTTTACGAAGTCTTCGTAATATTTCACGGCAAAGCCGACCAGATGGTCGAGGAATGGATCATTCTCCGGCGTTGCATCCTTCGCATAGCGTTTGATAAAGCCCCACATCGTCGCCTTGTCATGCGCGTTGGAGGCGGTGGCGAGGTTCAGCAGCAGCGCGAAACTGACAGGAACGCGATGTGCTTTCTCAATATTGCCGTTGTGAATATACCATGCAGGATTATCCAGCAGCTTTTCCGGTTCGTTATGCTGGCCTTTCAATTTTTCGGCAAAGGTCAGATATTCATCGACCGCTTTCGGGATCACATCGAAATACAGTTTCTTGCCGGAACTCGGGCGCTGAAACATGTAATAGGCGAGGCTTTCATTCGGCGCATAGGCCAGCCATTGCTCGACCGTGATGCCGTTGCCTTTGGATTTGGAAATCTTCTGGTTATGTTCATCGAGGAACAGTTTGTAATGGAATCCGGCGGGTTTCTTGCCGCCCATTAATTCGGTGATCTTGCCCGCGATATCGGCGGAGGAAATCAGATCTTCGCCCGCCATTTCGTAATCTACATCCAGTGCGTACCAGCGCAGCGCCCAATCCGGACGCCATTGCGCCTTCACGTGGCCGCCAGTGACAGGCACTTCCGTGCGCGTGCCGTCTTCATCGTTGAAAACGATAGTGCCTTTATCAGGGTGCGTTTCGAGGATTGGCACCTGCAATACCTTGCCCGTTTTCGGCGAGACGGGCAGGAAGGGAGAATAAGTGGAAGCGCGTTCTTCGCCCAGTAAAGGCAGGACGATCTTCACAACCTCGTCATGCAGTTTCAGCATTTTGAGAAGGGCTGCATCGAATGCGCCGGATTTGTACATCTCGGTCGATGAACGGAATTCGTAATCGAAGCCGAATGAATCCAGAAATTCGCGCAGCTTCGCATTGTTGTGATGGGCGAAGCTTTCATATTTCCCGAAAGGGTCCGGCACGGCGGTCAAAGGCATGCCGAGATATTTCGCCAGCATATCCTGCTGCGGCACGTTGGTCGGCACCTTGCGGAAACCGTCCATATCATCCGAAAACGCAATCAGGCGGGTGGGGATATCGCTGATGGCCTGAAACGCCAGGCGTACCATGGATGTCCGGCATACTTCGCCGAACGTGCCGATATGGGGCAGGCCCGACGGGCCGTAGCCGGTTTCGAACAAAACATAGCCCTTGTCCGGTGTCTTGCCACCCAGCCGCTCCAGAACCTTTCGAGCTTCTTCAAAGGCCCAGGTGCGGTTGGCGAGTGCGATGGTGCGGTCAATGGATTGCATGGCTGTTACAATACTGCTTTTGTTTGTTATAGTGTCGTCTGTAGGACAATATCAGGTAAAAACCCCAATGAATCAAGCAAATCCGCCATTTTCCAGGCAATCCGGCAATGCTTTATGGTTTCTGCTGGTGGCAATCGCGCTGCTGGCGGCGCTGACCATCACGATTACGCGATCCTCTGACACGGCGGACCAGAACGCCAATGTGGAATTATCACGCATCCAGGCCTCGCAGATCCTGCGCTATGCCAAGGGCCTGGAGCAGTCGATCAATCAGATGCAAATGCGGGAGATCAGCGCCAATGACATCAGCTTCGACGATCCGGGCCTGACCGGTTACGCCAACCCCAACTGTACGACCGATAACTGCAAACTGTTTAAATCGAAAGGCGGCGGCCAGTCCTATGCCGCACCCGCGGAGGAATGGCAGGATGGCACGGCATCGCCATGGATATTCACTGGCAAGCTGTGTGTGCAGGGCGTGGGCGACCAGACGGAAGCCATCGGCACCGATTGTTCCACAAACACGAATGGCTCGGATGAAGATCTGGTCATGCTGTTGCCGCATGTTAAGAAAGGTCTGTGTATCGAACTGAATAAGGAAGTCGGCGTCACAAACCCGGGCGGCAACCCGCCTGTGGATACAGGGAACGCATGGGCTGCCTCCCCGGAATTTGTCGGGACGTTTGCGGATGGCGCGAATATCGGGGTGAATAACACTGGGCTGTACCGGAAGGCCTCAGGCTGCATTGAGGGCGCGGGGACCCCGGCGGCAGGGACATATGTGTTTTACCATGTTCTGGTGGCGCGCTGAAAGGGTAGCCCTTGCCCCTCTAAAATGCTAATTCATTGATATGCCCGTATCAGCCGCCGAAACCCGCACCGACCGCATCGTCCTGCCAGATGTCCCCGTACTGACCGTATCGGCGGCGCAGGCGGTGATGCTGACGTCTGAGGGGGAGGTCAGGATTCTGCCGCACGCACAGGCGCAGATGCTGGTCCATGGCAGGCCGGTTATGGTTTGCCATGCGCCTTACACGGCACGGCGGCTGGGGGTCGAAGACCTGAAGGCATTTGACGTGCTGGAACTGTTTGCCTTCGTGCATCCTGCGAAATTCTGCGTGCCGACGCCCGCCGGGCTGGCGAAGGCGCTAGGCATGTCGCCGCCGCAGACGCTGGAGGATATGCCGCTGACTCTGGTTGAGGCCGCGCAGAATTTACTGTCCGATCTCAGAGGAATGCAAATCACCGACAAAAAAAGCAATCCGCTGGAGATTGCCAAGGTTATGGGCCTGCAGGGCAGGGGATGGGTGTGGGCGCCGTTTATATGCGCTGCCTTGGGGGAAGAATACGATCCCGCCGCGCAGATCATCGCGAAATCCGCGCTGAATGTCTGGAAGCATATGCCGGAATGGTCGGAAACTGCGCCCGTGCCGCCGCCCGCGCATCATGCCGTGACGGGGGAGGAAAGCCGCCAGCGCCTGAAAAAAATCCTGTCGGATGGCGATTCAGAAGCACGCGCCGGGCAGGTGCATTACGCCACCGAAATCACCACCGCCTTCAATCCTATCGAGAACCGGGAGCAGCCGCATCTGGTTCTGGCGGAGGCCGGAACAGGCGTTGGCAAGACGCTGGGCTATCTGGCCCCCGCCAGCGTCTGGGCGGAAAAGAATGACGGCACGGTCTGGGTTTCGACCTATACCCGCAATTTGCAAAGGCAGATCGATCAGGAACTGGGGCGGTTGTATCCCGATACCGATGTCAAAAACCGCAGCGTCGCCGTGCGCAAGGGCCGCGAAAATTATCTGTGCCTGTTGAATCTGGAAGACGAAGCGGCGGGCGCGGCGTTATCGGTTGATATCGGCCAGGTGATCGGCGCGGGGTTGATGGCGCGGTGGGCGGAAGCCAGCCGGGATGGCGACCTGACCGGCGGCGATTTTCCGGGATGGCTGCCGGGACTTTTGGGATGGAAACATACGCTGGGCCTGGCCGACCGGCGCGGCGAATGCATTTTTTCCGCCTGCGATCATTATCACCGTTGTTTTGTCGAGAAGGCGGCGCGGAAGGCGAAGCACGCGGATATCGTCGTCGCCAACCATGCGCTGGTGATGATCCAGACCGCATTATCGGGCAGCACGGATGAATTGCCGAAACGGTATGTGTTCGACGAAGGCCATCATCTGTTCGACGCAGCGGACAGTGCGTTTGCCGGGCATCTGACCGCGAAGGAAGGCGCGGAATTGCGCCGCTGGATCAAAGGCGCGGAAGGCGGTCGTAAAAGCCGCGCGCGCGGGTTGAAACGCAAAGTCGAAGACCTGCTGGTCAATGATGCGGAAGGCATGGCGGAACTGGAAGCGATTTTGTATGAGGCGAATTGCCTGCCGTCTACAGGCTGGTCGAAACGGCTGAAGGAACAGGAACCGAAAGGCGCGGCGGAGGATTTCCTGCTGCATGTCTATCGCCAGGTTTATCTGCGTGCTGAAGGGCGGGACGGGCCGTATTCACTGGAAACGGATACGCAGCCGCTGATCCCCGGCCTGGCTGAAAGCGCGGGCGCGCTCAAACACAAATTGAAGCAATTGCAGAAACCGATGCGCTCGCTCTGTGCCCGTCTGCGCAAGAAACTGGTGGACCAGGCGGATACGCTGGACGGCGATACGCGCCGCCGCTTTGAATCGGTCAGCACCATGCTGGAACGGCGCGGCGACGTGCATATCGGCGCATGGATTGGCATGCTGGAAACCCTGCAGATGCAGGGCACGCCGCCGGAATATGTCGACTGGATGCAGATTGAACGGATTGACGGGCAGGCGGCGGATGTCGGGCTGTACCGTCACTGGGTCGATCCGATGAAGCCGTTCGCACAAGCCATCAGGCCGCATGCCCATGGCATTGCGATTACGTCCGCGACGCTGCGCGATGCCACAGGCGATGACGGCGCGGACTGGGAAGTCGCTTGCGAACGAACCGGAACTGAATTCCTGTCGAACGACGTCAAAACATTCAGTGTCAAATCACCTTTCGATTATCCGGCGCAGACGAAAGTCTTTATCGTCAACGATGTACGGAAAGACGATCTGGCGCAGGTGGCTGCGGCGTACCGTGTGTTGTTCGAGGCGTCGGGCGGCGGGGCGCTGGGCCTGTTCACTTCCATCTCCCGCCTGCGTGGAGTCTATGACCGGATCGCGGAGCGGATGGAACTGGCGGGCCTGCCGCTTTATGCCCAGCATGTGGACGACATGGATACGGGCACGCTGGTCGATATGTTTCGGGAGGATATCCATGCCAGCCTGCTCGGTACCGACGCGGTGCGGGACGGGGTGGACGTACCGGGTGAATCGTTAAGGCTGCTGGTTTATGACCGCGTGCCATGGCCGCGCCCGACCATATTACACCGTGCCCGGAAACACGCCTTTGGCGGGAAGATTTATGATGAACGCATCGCCCGCCTGAAGCTGCGGCAGGCGTTTGGCCGCCTGGTGCGCCGGGCGAACGACCGGGGCGTTTTCGTCATGCTCGACCCCATGCTTCCGGGACGGCTGCAGACAGCCTTTCCGGAAGGGGTGGAGGTTGTTAAGACCGGCCTGGCTGAAGTAGCGGAGTCGGTCCGGGTATTTCTTAAAGGGTCGGTTTAGCTTGAGCGCAGCGGACAGGCGCGGTTGACTGGTGAATCAATGCGTTTAGGGCTTTTTGCTCAAAATAGTCATCAACATGGCCTATCTTTTTATCGTTGACCATGGCCATGAATTCAGCGCGCATATCGTCTGGCACCTGGCCAACCAGGTCACCATTCGTGTCGTATAAAAAACCGGATTTGTCGCATACATAACCAAGCATTTGAGTATCTCTATGTTGTTTAAGGGAGCGAAGATCATTGGACCTTACAAGCGCATGGTTTACGCCTGTGGATAAAACTGTGCAACATAATTTTTTAAAAAGAATAACCCTTTAAAAAGATAAATATCTTGCATATTGCAATGCAACAATATAAAGGTCGTGAGTTGCGGTCATTTTAGCGGACGATAAGCAAAACAGGCTTGATTTTGGCGGGTTTTGGTTCTTTTTTGTCCCGTTCTTTATACCAGTCTACCAGTTTTTCCACCGGCTGCGCCTGGCCAGTTTCAATAAGTATGGTGCATTCCGCTGGGTCGGCTACGGCTACCGGATAACCAGTCAGGTCATAGGCAAGGCCGAAAGTGCGGCAAAGAAACATTTGAATGATCCTTAATAAGTCAAAGGTAGAATCGGTATACCACCTCTTTCACCTGCTGTAATTACGCACTGCACCTTTTACCGAACATTGGTTGCGTGCACCGGTACAAAGGGTTAGAACCCTGAAATGACAAAACCTTTCGGAATCTATATCCACTGGCCGTTCTGCGTGTCCAAATGCCCGTATTGCGATTTCAATTCGCATGTGAGGGACAGCGTGGACCATGCGGCATGGCGCGAAGCGCTGACTTCAGAACTGCGATACTACGCTGGTCTGACGCCGGGGCGTGAGGTCGGATCGATTTTCTTCGGCGGCGGCACGCCGTCGCTGATGGAGCCATCGACCGTTCAGGCCGTGATCGACCAGGTTGCGCAAAGCTGGACGGTTGCGAATGATGTCGAGATCACGCTGGAGGCCAACCCGACTTCTGTTGAAACCGGTAAATTTCGCGATTTTAAAACAGCAGGGATCAATCGCGTCTCCGTCGGTATCCAGTCCCTCTACGATAAAGACCTGAAATTCCTGGGCCGTGCGCATGATGCGGCACAGGGGCGCGCGGCGATTGAGATGGCTTCATCGCTGTTTGATCGTTTCAGCTTCGACCTGATCTATGCGAGGCCGGAGCAGACTCTGGAGGCTTGGCATAAGGAACTGACGGAGGCGCTGAAATTCGGCACGACGCATTTATCGCTCTATCAACTGACCATAGAAAGCGGCACGGCGTTTCACACCATGCATGCGCGGGGGGACTTTTCCATTCCCGAAAACGATGTCGCAGGCGATTTTTATGAACTGACGCAGGATATCATGAATCACGCGGGCATGCCTGCCTATGAAATTTCCAATCATGCGAAGCCCGGGCAGGAATCGCGGCATAATCTGGTGTACTGGCGCTATGGCGATTATGTCGGCGTCGGGCCAGGCGCCCATGGGCGATTGACGCTTCCGGAGGGCAAGGTCGGAACACGGGCGCACAGCGCGCCGGAAATATGGCTGGAACGCGTGCAGCGGGACGGGCATGGCCATCATCCTTATGAAGAGTTATCTCAGGAACAAAGGTTCACTGAGGCGTTGATGATGGGATTGCGTCTGCGCGAAGGTGTGTCAATGGCACGTATGAAAGAGGAAGCCGGACGGGCGGATATTCTTGACCAAAAGAAAATCGTGGCGCTGGCGGAAGAAGGGTTGCTGGTTATGGATGGCGATATATTGAAGCCGACACAAGCAGGCATGCAGAGACTGAACGGAATATTGGGGTATTTGCTGACGTAATTAAAAAAATATCATCCCGCAGCGTAGCGGAGGGATCTTCGATGGTTCAAGCAGCACAGATCCCTCCGCTACGCTGCGGGATGACAAAAATTTAAGATGTTCACTTCTGCATCAACCCCGTCAAAGCCTGCAAATTCTGGCCGTTGACCATGACGCGGCCATCTGCGGTGTTTTCAATTTCATAGGATTTCGCGGGCTTTCCTGCACTGTCCGTACCCGGCTTTCCGGTCAGCATCATGACGAGCAGGGCTTTCTGGATATCCTTTAAATAGGGACGCATGTCGTCGGGAATGGTGCCGTTCTGCAATCCACCGGCAATCGCGCCAGTTAACGCCTCTATACCCGACACTTTCAGCGAGCCTGTGCCAACCATGCCGAGTGGCGCGGTGGCATGCGCTGCCTGTTTGGCATCAAGGTCGATTTCATAGGTCGAATTGCCGAGCATTGTATTGGTGATGGCCCCTTCCGTTTTCGCCTCCGCCAGAATACGGGACAGTTCATCCTTTTTATTCAGATCGGCGGCCAGGATTTTCGCGGCGGGGATATTGGCAATCCCAATATCGATCGCCATTTTCGCGGGCAGCAATGTGCCGAGGCTGATATCTGTCGGTGTAACTTTCAAATCACTGAATCCGCCTGTCACGCGCATCTGTTTCGCGTTGGCGTCTTGTCCTGATAAAGTCTGTGTCCAGCGCAGCGTGTCGAATCCGATGGTTCTTTCCGCGCGGCCATTCGCAGCGGGCAGGAACAGGCTGGCGGTTTTACCGGTGATATCCAGTTTTGTGCTAGACGCAGCGCCCGCCATGCCCGCGGCCATGATTTTCAGGAGAGGCGACGGCTTCTCGACGGATTCGATCCGGTCCTTCATTTTCTTCATATCGGCCATGCTGTAATGATCGAAGGTGCTGGCCATGGTCAGCGTCGCGAAGCTCAGCAAAGCGCCGGTGCGGGAAAACAAGATATTGGGGCTGATCGTCGCCAGTTGCAATGTGCCGGACCATGTCTGCACCGCATCCTTTTTCAGGCTGCCGGACAGGCCTACATCGGGCAGGCTGGCCTTGATGCCCGAAGAGGCATGATTGATGGTCACCGTACGATAGCGGCCGTTCAGTTTGGTGAAGCTGTTGTCCTTCGCGTTGAAGACCGCCGACAGGCTTTGTTGCCCCAGCGTCACAGTCACCTTGGGTTTACTGGTGGGATCATTTAGAGTGATGGGAGAAGGCAGAGCCACAGTGATCTTCCATTGGCCGGGGCCGTCGCCTTTCAGCGCATTAATGGCGACCAGTCCGATCTCCAGCGTCTGCCCGCCCGCATCCTTGTAAGACAGGTGCGGCAGGGTGACGGCGTAATAGCTGCCGCTGTTTTCCACCAGGGTTTCGCCTTGCGTCACGGCGGTCCAGCCCGGGCCTGCGCCAAGGTCGGTCACGGCAGCCATAACCCCATTCGCCATGGCCTTCAGTTCCGCCGTATCATCGGCCCGGGCGGGATTGGCCAGAAGGCACAGGATAAGGATCAGCGGTATGATTTTAAGCAAACGTATCATCACTCTTACTCTTTCCATCGTCATCCCCGCGCAGGCGGACATCCGGCTTTAATCTCAAAGTCCCTGGGCTTCACTGCCGGATCCCCGCCTGCGCGGGGATGACAATGGTTCGGGGTGGTCATGATAAGTCTTTGTAATCCCGTCAGCCGCCGCTACATTAATACATATATGGACAGGATCGCAATGCAAGCCGGGGCGGACCCGATTTTCAGGAACGGAAAGGTGACGGCGGTCCTGGGGCCGACCAATACCGGGAAGACCCATGCCGCCATCGAGCGCATGCTGGGGTACCGTACCGGCTGCATCGGTTTCCCGCTGCGGCTGCTGGCGCGGGAAAATTACGATCGGATGGTCAAGGCCAGGGGCGCGCATGCCGTGGCGCTGGTGACGGGAGAGGAGAAGATTATCCCCCCGGATGCGCGGTATTATATGTGCACGGTTGAGGCGATGCCGGTGGAGCAGGCCTTTGAATTCCTGGCCGTCGATGAAATCCAGCTTTGTGCCGATCCCGACCGCGGGCATATCTTCACCGACCGATTGCTGCGTGCGCGGGGCGTGATCGAGACGATGTTCATGGGCGCGGATACGGCCCGGCCCTTGCTGAAAACACTGGTGCCCACGGTCGATATCCAGGAACGGGAACGGCTTTCGCAGTTAAAATATACCGGTTTCAAAAAGCTGACGCGCCTGCCGAACCGCTCCGCCGTGGTGGCGTTTTCGCTGGATGATGTGTATGCCTTCGCCGAAATGGTGCGGCGGACGCGTGGCGGCACGGCGGTTGTGCTGGGGGCGTTAAGCCCGCGCACCCGCAACCGGCAAGTGGAAATGTATCAGGCGGGAGAAGTCGATTTCCTTGTGGCGACCGACGCCATCGGCATGGGCCTGAACATGGATATCCATCACGTCGCCCTGGCCGCCACGCGTAAGTTCGACGGCGAAAGGCTGCGCCCGCTGCAACGCGCGGAGATCGCACAGATCGCAGGGCGTGCCGGAAGATACAAAACCGATGGCACGTTCGGTGTCACCGGGCCTGTCAACGGGCTGGATGATGAGGTGGTGGAGGCGGTGGAGCAGCACCGTTTTGAATCTCTAAAGGCGTTTTACTGGCGTAATCATGATCTCGATTTTTCATCACCGTCGAGGCTGCTTAAATCCCTGGAAAGGCCTTCGGACAATCCTGTGCTGATCAAGGGCCGCCCGTCTGATGATTATGTGACCCTTTCCGCCTTGGCAGGGCGAGAGGAGATACTGGCGCGGGCATCCGGCATGGATCGTGTACGGCTGCTCTGGGATATTTGTCAGGTTCCCGATTTCAGGCGGACAATGAGCGAGACGCACCAGGAGCTGGTGGCCGGGGTATTCGAGGACCTGACCGACCGGGGCCGCATCCCGGACGACAAGATCGCGGCCCAGATCGAACGGCTGGACAAAACCGAAGGGGATGTCGATACCCTGATGGCGCGTATTGCGCATATCCGCACATGGACGTATATTACCCATAAACCGGATTGGTTAAGCAATGCCGATGAATGGGCCGCGAAGGCGCTTCAGGTGGAAGACCGCCTGTCCGATGCCCTGCATGAAGGCCTGACCCGGCGCTTTGTGGATCGGCGATCCGCTATCCTGCTGCGCGCGATAGAGCAGGGCGGCGACCTTCTGGCTGGGGTACGGTCCAACGGCGACGTGGTGGTGGAAGGGCAGGAGGTCGGCGTTTTGCAAGGCTTTCGCTTCGTTCCGGATGACAAAGCCAGCGGGCAGGACTATAAAGCAGTAATGAGCGCGGCGCGGAACGCCCTCAAACCGGAAATTAAAAGGCGATTGACCATTATGCTGAACGCGGACCTGAAACAATTCAGCCTGGAAAAGGATGGCAGCATCCTGTACCGGCAGGACATCACCAACCCGCTGCCGGGTCAACCGGTCGGCAAAGTGCGCAAGGGTTCCGCGCTTTTGCAACCGGATGCTGAAGTTCTGGACTCCCCGTTGCTGGAAGGGCAGGACCGTGAAGCCGTCGCCGTGAAGCTGCGTGAATTTCTGGTTGCGCATGTCGGCACGGTTCTTGAGCCTCTGAAAGGCCTTGAAGCACAGGAAGGCGAGGGCGTCGACGGTAATGTGCGCGGGATTTCTTTCCAGCTGCATGAATCCCTTGGCATCCGTCAGCGGTCTGAGCTGGAATCCATGATCGCGGGTTTGACACCCGAAGGCCGGAAGGCGCTGCGCAGCCGTCGCGTACGCCTCGGCCCTGTGCTGGTGTTCATCCCCGATCTGAACAAGCCTGCCGCCGTGCGCCTGCGTGCGCTGCTATGGAATGTGTGGCATGACAAGGCGCTGCCCGCCGCGACGCCGCCGGATGGCATGACCTCGATGAAAATTGAATCCGTGGAAGGCGGGGCGGATCCCGAATTCTTCCGCGCCATCGGCTATCCGGTTTACGGCCCGCGCGCGATCCGCGTGGATATGCTGGACCGCGTCATCAGCGCGATTTACGACAGCGCGAAAGACGGCGCCTTCAAGGCGCAGCACCAGATGGCCGAATGGCTGGGCTGCCCGATCCCGGATCTGTATGCCATTCTGGAAGCAATGGGCCATACGAAGATCGAAGAGGCGCCTGTTGTTGCGTTAGAACCGCCTGCCGAAGAACAAAAGCAAGAGACGGCAGCGCCCGCGCCTGAAGAAGAAGCCAGGCCCGAATCTGTTGAGGGCCAGGCAGAAGACGCTGCGCCCCCCGCTGTCATCGCGCTCGCGGCAGAAACAAAACCCGCAACGCCGGTGAAGCCCGATCTCGCCACCTTCCGCCTGCGTAAGGGCAGGGCGTATGGCAACACAGCGCCCGCCAGAGCGCCAAGGCCCGAACGCAAGCCGAGGCCGCAACAGGCTGCGCAAGGCGATCGCCCCAAAACCGAAAGCCGCCCGCCGCGCAAGGATCATCACAAGGATAACCGCAAGGGCAAGCCCGAGCCGCGCGAGCAGAAGGAACGCGTCATCAGCGCCCCGTCCCGCGTCCAGGTGGATTCACCTTTCGCCATCCTGAAACAGATGAAAATCAATGAGAAGGAGTGAGGCGCACTCCCCTCAACCCGTCATCCCGGCGAAGGCCGGGATCCATGCGATGTTTCCGATGCGTGCAAACGGCATGAATTTTTTACCGATGGTGAAGCGTAACCTGCACATGGGTCCCG
>JBGAQU010000134.1:0-2014 GCA_044220535.1 Alphaproteobacteria bacterium
TGATTTGTTCAATACCCCTTAACTTGATGGATTCCAACTGGTTCTCTATTTCATGATAAATAGCCTCACGAATGCCTGAGGTAGCTGGTCTATCTGTGTCATAAAACAAATATGGGGACGTTTTTATCATGCCTTTTCTCCGGCATTTTTTATAAATAAATATAATTATTATGTCAAGATTATTATGATAATTAATTCTTTTCGGCCTTTTTGCAACAAATCCTACGCTTGACCTGTTCACGGCTTCGGGCCACATTAGCAGCAGCCCTGAATCCTTTGGAAAGTATTGAAAAATGGCTGAAATCAAAGTTCCCACCCTTGGCGAATCCGTAACCGAAGCCACTGTCGCGCAGTGGCTGAAAAAGGAAGGCGATACCGTCAAGGCCGATGAGCCGGTGGTGGAGCTTGAAACCGACAAGGTGACGCTGGAGGTTAACGCGCCGTCCGCAGGCGTGATTTCACGCATCACCATCAAATCCGGCGAGACGGTCGGGGTCGGGGCCATTCTGGGTGAGATCGGCGATGGCAAGGTCGCAAATGACGCGAAGCCCGCTGCCAAAAAGGAAGAGCCGAAAAAAGAACCGCCAAAAGCAGCGGTTGCCAGCGGCGCCGCTAAAGTGGCCGCGCCCTCGGATGAAGAAGAAAAGCTTGCGCCTGCCGTGCGGAAGATGATCGATGAGCATAATCTGAAAGCCGAATCCATTCCCGCCACGGGCAAGGGCGGCCGCCTGACCAAGGAAGATGTCGTCAACTTCCTGGAAAAACAGGGCGGCAAGCAGGCGGAAACACCGGCACCGGACGCCGTCAGCACCAAACCGGTCGAACAGCCGAAACGCGAAACTGGCCCGCGTGAGGAACGTGTTCGCATGACGCGCCTGCGCCAGAGTGTCGCGAAGCGCCTGAAAGAAGCACAGAACACCGCCGCGATGCTGACCACCTTTAACGAGGTGGATATGGGCGCGGTGATGGAACTGCGCGGCGCCTACAAGGATAGTTTTGAGAAGAAGCATGGTGTGAAACTCGGTTTCATGTCGTTTTTCGTGCGCGCGGCCGTTAACGCACTGAAGGAATTCCCGGCGGTGAACGCAGAAATCAATGGCGATGATATTATCTATAAAAATTACTACGATATCGGTGTTGCTGTTTCCACGCCGCAGGGCCTGATCGTGCCGGTGGTGCGCGATTGCGAAGAAAAATCCATGGCAATGATCGAGAAAGAGATCGTCGATCTCGGTTCCCGCGCGCGTGACGGCAAGCTGGGCCTGCCGGAACTGCAGGGCGGCACGTTCACGATTACCAATGGCGGCACGTTCGGTTCGCTGATGTCCACGCCGATCCTGAACGCCCCGCAATCGGCGATCCTCGGCATGCATAAAATCCAGCAGCGCCCGATGGTGATGAAGGACGGTAAGATCGAGGCGCGCCCGATGATGTATCTGGCGCTGTCCTATGACCACAGGATTATCGATGGCCGCGAGGCGGTGAGCTTCCTGGTGCGCGTCAAGGACGCGATCGAGGATCCACAGAGATTGCTGCTGGATATTTAATTATAACGCGTCAGCCAATTCTCACATTGTCATCCTCCGGCTTGACCGGGGGATCCATGGGCTGGACAAGTATCGTATAGATCCTCCGGTCAAGCCGGAGGATGACAGTCTTAAAAAGGAGTCATTCATGAAAAACGATGAATTATGTGCAAAGCTAGGCATACAAAAATTACTAGATCCCAAAGGCGATCTGACGGTTCATTCCCCGATTGATGGCGAAATCCTGGGGTCGGTCAGGCAGCATTCAGCGAATGATGCAGCGAAGATGATCGCGCAAGCACAGACTGCTTTCGCCGCATGGAAGGCTGTGCCCGCCCCTGTGCGCGGCGAGTTGGTGCGTCTGCTGGGTGAGGAGCTGCGGAAGGATAAGGAAGCGCTTGGCCGTCTGGTCACGCTTGAGGCAGGAAAGATCATTTCCGAAGGCCTGGGCGAAGTACAGGAAATGATCGATATCTGCGATTTCGCCG
>JBGAQU010000060.1:0-19200 GCA_044220535.1 Alphaproteobacteria bacterium
GATTGGTTCCGGTCTTCTTCCTTATGCTGACTTTCATGGCACGGTGGACTCTCAAGCTGAATCTCCATGTTTAAATCGTCACAGCAAGAAGCTGCTGAGAGGGCATTAACTGGCAGGGCAACCATCATCAGAATAAACAGAAAAACTCTAACCATGTCCCCAACGACACCCTTCCCTGCCATGATAAAATCCGTTGGAATACGGGATATTCAGCCCTGCTTTGGCTATAAGCTTCTCGGCTTCCTCCGGCGTGATCTGCCCGGAAAGAACATCAGAAAAGTGTTTTGATATTGTGACCATATCGCAATGATGGGGCGATAACCGGAACGCATGAATTCCCATTCCTATCATATCGTTCATTTCATGAACCAGATTCAGACATGTATAGGATAATGTCTGTACGCCATTCACACAGAGGAAATTCTGGCCGCCAAGCGTTTTTAAAACCATACCGTTGGGATCTTCCTCGCAAACAAACTGGCAGTTATCTTTAACCCGTCCATGCGCGCGCGCATGATAGCATCTGGCAGACAAGGCCAGCCCTATCCGCCCATAGACCTGGACTTCCAGATTAATATTGTGCGTTTCTGCCGCCTTGCTCAAGGTAGCCAGGGAATCCCGCGGCAATTCGGCAGGAAGTGCGATATGTGTAGCGCCTCCTTCAGAAAGATATCGGAGCGTTTCTTCATTATAGGTATTGAAATATTGGCCTATACGATGGGGCTTTCCGCGAAGATGGTAGAGCGCCGATGCATCATTGGCTTCAATTTCGAAATCATCCAGATCACAAAGCCCGGCTGTCATCTTCCTTTCCCTGGGAATCATCACTTCGGCAAGAGAAGAAAATACGACACTCTTGCCGGCATTGGTAAGGCGTTCGGCAACCTCCGCATAATGCTGTTCAAAAAACGGGGATCTTTTTGAACATACGACCTCTCCCAGATAAACCGTATCAACAGGCGCTTCATCAGCAATCTGGAAGTAGAAATCGCGTTTTCTCTCAGCAGGCCAATGAAACAGTATCGGGCCGATTGTCAGCTTGCCTGTCATATCTTTATCTCCACCGCTTGCTTTCATAGGCGCCGTGGGTCTGTTTATGCCCTTCCGTTAAGGCCAAGAGCTGCGGCATATCAATGGCCTCTCCCGCCAGAACGGAATCGACTGCCTGCCGCCAGGAAGAAACAACGCTCTGGATATAAGCCTTGGAGCGTTGCCGCCCTTCGATTTTGAAAGCATTAACGCCAGCCTTTATAAGATCAGGCAAAAGATCCGCCAGATTTAAACTGATCGGCTCTTCAAATGCGTAATAGGCCTCTTCTTTATGCGGGGCCATGTATCGCCCCTTGCATATGGTTGGATATCCTGGATTTTGCATACAGGAAAAACAATCAATGGTGAATCCGTTAAGTTTTGCCGTCAGATTTCGATCTTTGTCTTCCTCGAAAATAAAGCATTCTATCTCGCAGGGAATTTCCTGCTTTAATGATTTAATTTCGGGGATTGTAAGGATGCGTGGCAGAACCACACGCTTTACGCCGAACTCCTCACAGTAATACTTGATAGCCTCAACAGAGGGTGCGCCGGCCTGCACGGATAAATGCAGGCGCAGATCCGGATGATGACAACGGGCATAGTTTGCGACGCCTATATCAGCAACGATGATCGCATCAATGCCTAAATCCACGGCATCATCGACAGCTTTCTTCCAAAGATCAAACTTTCCAGCCGGTGGAAAGGTATTGGTTGCCAAAAGAACTTTTGTGCCGCGGCTATGAGCATATTCCACTGCCGGTTTCAGCTCATCCAGAGAGAAATTAAGGCCGGGAAAATTGCGCGCGTTCGTGGCATTTTTAAACCCGCAATAGACGGCATCTGCACCAGAATCCACGGCGGTTCTAAGCGCGGCCGGTGTGCCGGCGGGACAAACAAGCTCCGGTCTATTGACGATGGACATAAATGCTCATCCTTCTGGCAACTTTCAGAAATCTTTGCCCTGTCGCTCCAAAAAAACTGGCCACATCATCTGCAATGCTCCCATCCACGTCATCAAGGGCGTTTCTAAGGCAAACAACTGCCTCTGTATCGCCTTCCACACATAGATCCCGCGTGAAAAATAAGGCATCACCATCATAACGGCCGTCAATCATTCCCAAGAGGGTCAAAAAAGATCCTGAAATTCTGCTCTCAGCATCAGGAACACAATGCTTACGGTAGGCTTTCAGCTCTGGATGACGGGGATCTGGGCGCAAGCAAAGAACAAAAGGCAGGTTTGTAGGATCAACCAGAAACCATTTATGATGATGCCCTTCCAGTCTATTGAAGACCTCTGGCCTGCTCTTCCCAATAGCTCTTACAAGTTTTTTCAGAGAAAAATTAACAAGAGGCATGGGTAACGGCGCGAGCGCAAAATACAGCCCTTTCCTGAAAGAAAAAGCGCGCGGTGGCCGCCCCGTTCTAGAATCTATAACAGTATCCATATAAGCATGCTATCGCCTATGCGCTACGATCCGTTTGACCCAGATCAAATCTCTTTATAAACAGACCTGCTTTAATGCTCCCAGAATAGAAGAAAGGTTTGTCCTGAAAAATAACATCGTAGAATCATGCCTAAAACCCAACGACGTAGCCCTAATAAAGAAGATGTGGATCTTGGCTTCAGAATTCGCAAATCGCGCCAGGATCAAGCTCTTTCTCTGGATGAGGTTGCGGGCGAGATATCGGTTTCCAAGCAACAGCTCAGAAAATATGAGCTTGGGCGTAACAAAATTAGCGCTCGTCGGTTAGGAGAAATCGCCACTATTTTAGGAATTACAACGGATTATCTAATTGGAATAGATACAGCAAGAAAGAAGTACAGTCGCATAGACAGGGAAATGGAGAGATTCTGGATGAACATCGATAATCCAGATCACAAACGTATCATTCTTGCTGTCACTAAAGTAGTTGCCGATAAGAACTATAAGTGAACCTTAGGTTCACAAAGCATCAAGGAGAAGAATACCATAGGTTTGAAAAAACATAGCATTATAAATTAGTTATTGAACAAGAACGGTTCAACCGTTTTTATCTCATCATCTCTGAAAATTAAGAGAGATGTGGCGGTCTGGTATTGCCAAAAAGATGGTGAGAAAAATGTCAATTAACAAAACACAATCAATACGCATTATTGCTTTAGCGCTTATGAGCGCCATTATTTTATATCCTGAATATGCCCTTGCACAATCCGCACTTTTTGATTCAGGAACAAACTTTCTGACCGCGCTGCAAAACCTTCTGACATCAACATGGGCAAGAATTATTGCCATCATTGCCGTTGTTTTTCTGGGATTTGCATGGATGTTTGGCCGTATATCATGGCAAATCCTCGTTGCTGTCGTCGGGGGAATCATATTGGTTTTCGGTGCGCCCGCCATTGTCGATAGCATTTCTCGATCACTGTAAAAATAATGAGCAAAGAAGAGCAGATAGAAATTGACCCTCTTTTTATAGGCATGACACGTCCTCCCGTTGCAATGGGCGTTCCTATGGAGTTTTTTGGGGTTAATTTCATCCTCTTCGGCATAGGCATGATCATGTTCATGTCTTTGACAGGAAAGATCCTGTTTTTTGTTTGTATCACGCTACCGCTTCATGCGGCCGGATACATTGCCACCGAAAAAGACCCGCACTGGATGCGCGTTTGGCTGACAAAACTGAATAAATGTGCGCCCACACGGAACAAGGGGTTTTGGAAAAGCAATAGTTATAAACCGTGATAGGCCATGAAATGCTCGCTGCCGCAAAGAAAGACGACACGATTTTTGGTAAAGAAGCCAAGGCAGAGGCTTCTATTGGACGTTTTATTCCCTACTCGCGCCTGATCGACAAAGAAACCGTAAAAACAAAAGAAGGCCATTTCCTGAAGATCATCAGGATTGAAGGGATGCCGTTTGAAACACTTGATGAAATAGACATCAACCAGAGAAAGAACGTCCGCGCCACCCTGCTCCGCGGCCTCTCAAACAGCCGCTTTGCGCTCTATCATCATATTATCCGCCGCGAAGAAAACAGCGAACAGGACGGATTTTTTGAAAACGATTTCTGCCGCGCACTCGATCATGACTATCAGGAACGGCTCGCCGGCAAGCGCATGTTCGTCAATGAACAATTCATAACCATTGTTCGCAGGCCTGCACAGGGCGCTTTCGGCCTTATGGCCGACCTCAGCCGCACCTTGTTCACCCGCATAGACCGCCAGATCCAGAAAAACCAGGAAACCGAGGATATCAAGGCTCTGAATGAAGCCACGGGGCATATCCTGACGACCCTTGCTCCCTACAGGCCCAGAATTTTGGGTTTTAGAGAAACAGAAAAAGGTACTTTTGCCGAGAATCTGTCCTTCCTGTCCTATCTGGTGAACTGGGAAAAGACGGAAATCCGCCCTCCCCGCATGTCGATCGCAGATTATCTACCCTCCAAGCGTATTTCCTTCGGCAAGGAAGCCTTTGAAGTGCGCGGCAGCGCGCCAGGTGATGTGAAGCTCGGCGCCATTCTATCCCTAAAAGAATATGCCGATGGAACCGGGCCGGGGATGCTCGATAGTCTGCTGCGCCTCCCCCATGAATTCATCCTGACGCAATCTTTCGGATTCGTGGATCGGCAGGCCTCCCTCAACGCTATGCGCGACACGAAAAGAAAACTGATCGCCGGCGAGCAAGGCGCTACTTCTCTGGAAGAGGATCTGGATGATGCCATAGACGATCTGGCCTCGGGCCGGTCAACCTTCGGCGAGCATCATTTAACAATCACAGCCATTGGTAAGAACGCCGCGGCTCTGGATTCGGTCATTAGCGATTGCGTCAGCGCCTTCGTCAATCTCGGTATCGTTACCGCGCGCGAAGATATTAACCTGGAACCGGCATTTTGGGCGCAACTTCCGGGGAATTTTGGCTTTATTGCCAGACGATCCTTGATTTCCAACTCCAATTTCTCCGGTTTTGCCAGCCTGCACAATTTTCCGGCCGGAAAAGCCATGGGTAATCACTGGGGGCCGGCAATCACGCGCCTCGAAACCACATCTGGAACGCCGTATTGGTTCAATTTCCATGAGCGCGACGTAGGAAACTTCACAGTGATTGGCCCGACCGGATACGGGAAAACCGTCCTGCTGACCTTCCTGAACGCCCAGGCTCAAAGGCTTGCGCCTCGTACAGTCTATTTTGACAAGGATCACGGCGCCGAAATCTACCTGCGCGCCATCGGCGGAAACTACACAACCGTCCGGCAGGGTCTTCCCACCGGCCTGAACCCGCTGCAGCTCCCCGACAACCCTGAAAACAGGGCGTTTATCCGGGAATGGATCAGGCTGCTGATCACACTTGATAACGATACACCCGTTTCCCCGCAAGATTTGGAGATCATCGCCGATGCGGTGAACGCCAATTTTGAAGAGCCGCCACAGCACAGGCGCTTGCGGTTTTTTGCGGAATTGCTCTCCGGCCATGAAATCAGTCACGGGGCATCCCTGGCGGCAAGAATGGCGAAATGGCACAGCACCGGCGAACGGGCTTGGCTATTCGACAATGAGCAAGACACCCTTGCCCTCGACAACAGGAATATCGGCTTTGACCTGACCTCCATTCTGGACGATCCGATCAGCCGCACGCCTTGGCTTATGTATGTTTTTCATCGGGTACAAGACATTCTGGACGGCCAAAAAGTGATTATCATGCTGGATGAGGGGTGGAAGCTGCTTGATGATCCAGCCTTTGCCGCCCGTATCAAGGACTGGATGAAAACCATCCGGAAACAGAACGGGATTATCGGTTTTGCCACACAATCCGTCCGGGATGCCCTCCGCAGCAGCGTTGGGGATGCCATTATCGAGCAATCGCCGACACAGATATTTCTCCCCAACCCGCGCGCTGATGAAAACGACTACTGCAACGGTTTCGGGGTATCAAAGCACGAACTGAAAATTATTCGCAAACTCACGCCGGAATCGCGCTGTTTTCTGCTCCGGCATGGAACGGACTCCGTGATCGCCCGCCTCGATCTGACCGGCCTTGATGATTTTATCGCCGTCCTGTCAGGCCGGACGCAAACCGTCCAGTACATGCACGACCTGATCCAGCAATACGGCCCGGCTCCTGAAAGCTGGCTCCCTGCTTTTATCGAAGGAAGGAACGCTCTATGAAACGCCTGATCCTCTCTTATTTAGTAATTTCAATATTTATATATGTATCCCCTTCGGCACTGGCCCAGGGCATCCCAGTCTATGATGCCTCCAGCTTCACGCAAATGGTCACACAGATCGAGGCCATGTCCAAGGATTATCAAAAACAGTTGGAGCAGCTGGATCAGGCCATTAAGCAGGCCAACTCCATCACCGGCACGCGCAACATGGGATCTTTGAACAATTCACCCCTTGAATCCGAATTGCGCCGCTACCTCCCGACGACATGGCAGCAAACTATGAACCTGATGAACGCCCCAGGCCTGGGAAGCGCCGGCATTGGAACGCAGAACATCTACAACACCTTGACCACGACGTTCCAGCCCCTCCCCGGCTCTGAATTCCTGCCAAGTGATCCTACAGGCCCGATCGCGCAGGCTCTAGATCGCCGCAATAACACGACTTACGCAGCAATGGCGGCATCAGAACAGGCATATAACAACATTTCAGCACGCATTAGTGCCTACGAAAATATGCTCGAGGAGCTGAACAACACGACAGATTTAAAGGCTTCCGTCGATCTGCAAGCGCGTATCGCAGCCGAAAACGGCATGATCTTGAATGAACTTATCCGGCTTCAAGCTATGCAGATTCAGCAAAAAGCCGCCTCAGATAATGAAACCTTAACAACCTATCGCCGCGCTACGGCCGCCAATAAGTATGATGCGGACAAGGCGAGCAACGCTTTCAAACCACAGAAGTAAAAACCATGCGCCTCTTTATCCTTCTCGTATCAACCCTTGCACTGGCGAGCTGCGCCGGTGGTCATAGAGATCTGAAATCCCCTTGCGGCCCTTCGGCGAGCCTGTCAGCAAATCCTTGCGCCCATATTCCGCTGAATGTGGCTTCTGCAGATAGCCAGGAAGACAAAATATCAAGGAAGTTTAGGTCAATCGCACATGGGTTTGCCTTGGCCGTACTACTGACCGGCTGCGTGGAATCGAATCCGCTGGAAAAGCACCCTTCGGAAAGTTGCTGAATTCATCATGCAACACGGAACCTGGCGATTACCAGATGCTCTAAGATATGGGCGCACCCGAAGCGCAAACGTCGCAGTCCTGCAGGACTGCGACCGCACAGCAACAAATATCGCCACCATTCTGAATGAAGGGGGCTTTGGGCCGAATATCTCCTCTGAGAATGTCCGCTTAACTCCTGTCTGGACACACTATGAAACTCTTTTAGAAGCCCGCAAGAAAAAGGCAGATGAAGACCTCAAAAAAGTTTTTCAATGGGGGCCGGGTAAGAAATAGACCATGGAATCTTTAATCAGCCATGTTGACAGCATCATTTTAGGTTTCGTCCAAGGGTCTTTTGGAAGCCTGACCGCCACGATTCAAATATTGTGGCGGCTGATGTTCATTGTCTTCATAGCGGTCTATGGCTACAAAGTGATTATCAGCGGCAGATTCTCAGCCTCCGATCTCGTCTGGCATTGCTTCAAGATCATCATCCTGCTCGCTATAGCAACACAGTGGGATACGTTTTTCCTCTTTGTCTATAACATGGCAACGGATCTCCCATCCGACATTGCCGGCCTGCTCATTGCCGCCGCTGCTGATAATGCCGGCATTGACACTAACGATGAAAGCTCCGCCAACATTGCCCTTTCAGAATTCTTTGATCGCGGCATGACTGTATCTTCAAAACTTCTTGAAGGCGCCGGCTGGACTGATTTTGGACAATATCTGTATGCCGGCCTGGTTTGGTTCGGAACGATCGGATTAACCGGCTATGCGACCATGCTGATCGTCTTGTCCAAGCTGGCAGTTGCCATCCTGCTCGCGGTCGGCCCTGTATTCATTCTTTTACTCATTTTCGTTAATACAAAAAGCCTGTTTGAAGGATGGCTCAGAACCCTTCTGAACTACGCGGTCGTCCCGATCTTTGTGTACGCGCTGCTTGCCCTCATCCTCATGCTGATCGAGCAGCCCCTTACCCTTGCGCGCGCGAGGGCCGACGGCCCTTAGCCCTTAAAACAAAAAATGCCCTGTCGAAGACAGGACACCAGATACTTACTTCCTAAAAATTCAGCCGGCATGAAAACCAGGGCCAAGATGTTTCACGAATGTTTCACGTGAAACTTTCCCTGTGAATACAATGGGTTATATGTTTGACATTGCTTGGGAAAATGCGTGAAGGATCGTTACCCGAATGGGCCGAACCCCGCCAAGGCGGGTTTCGGTGAGCGAAGCGAGTAGAGCCTGGTCGGGCCAACGGCCCGGCACGCCCGCCCTACCCCTTTACTTGTTTCTGATTTTGCGTGGATCGATCAAATCTTCATCATGGATCTCAAGACCCGCCGCTTTCAGGGCTTTCATGACAAAAATGTTCTGCGGGTCTTTTTCCTTATGGGCCGCATCCGCCAGTAGATCCCAAACGTAAACGGGCATGGAAAGCGAACTGTTGCGACGCTCGACCTGACGCGTCTGACGCGCCGGCGAGATACTGGGCAAGACCGTCTTCCCTTTGGACAAGCGTTCTTCAACATTATCGAAGCGACCATCACCAACAACCGCCACAGCTACATCATCAAGTTTTTTAGCCATTCTAATCACCTTTCAGTAATCTGCTTAAGTTGCTACATAGCAATATAAGCACATAACTTCTTATGCAGCAACACTGGAATCCGATTCTTTTGCCTGTTCCTTTTGCGCCCGCATCGTTGTCAGCATCCCCATCACTTCATCACCAAACGCCTCGATATTCCGGGCGCCGTCGCTGCCCGGCGCATAGCCGATTGGCGTCTGCCCCATGAAACGGGCCTGCGGGAAAACCGTGCGCTCGTACAAAACGGTTTCAAACAGCGGAAATTTGAGCTTTTCAAGCTGTGCAAGGATATGTTTCAGCACCACAGTCCCAGGCCGCGCGCGCGTGATAACGGTCTTGCAGGCCACAACGCGATCCGTCAGCTCCATTGCTTCCCGGACGATGTTTCGCGTGTTGATGGCCTCCAGAAAATCGTCCTCATTCGGCTGCGCGGGAATGATAACCAGATCAGCAATTCCGGCCGCTTTTAGCAAGGAAATCGAGGCAATGCCCGCAACGTCGATCAGCAGAACATCAGCATCCCGCGATAATTCCCGCGCAGTTGCGATAATCTTCTTGTCGTCCGGCTCGTGCTGGAACGCTATATCAGCGAATTCGCCCTTTTCGCGGCCCTTTTCAATCCAGCGGGCAAGGCTGCGGTTCGGGTCGGTGTCGATCAGACCGACCCGCATCCCGCGCGTTGACCAATAATCGGCCAATCCCATTGTGGTGCTGGTCTTGCCCGCACCGCCTTTGCTTGAGGAAACTGTGACGACAAAAGCTTGTTTCATGATCGCTCCTTGCTGAATAGCAACATTGGTAAGTATGCAGGTTGCTTCATGAGCAGATAGCCACATAGCGAATAAGCAACCAGACAACATGACGATATAACAACGTGAGCAGTTAGTAAAGTAGCAATGTAGCTTCTTACATACTTGTTTATGTATGCACTTAAACAAGTATTGGCAGATATACCTGCCGCCCGAAAACCGAAAAACAACACACCTGCACAAGAAGCAACATAAGCAGGTTTACAAACAATCCTTATATTCTGCGGCATAGAGCGAAGCCCTGCGCTCTATGCCGCAATCTTGCTTATGTTGCTTCTTATATATGTTTCCAGCTATTCGGCGCGTTCTCATCCCTACAAAGGAATATCATGGCCACATAGCAATATTGCTATGTGGCCATGATTGTCAGACATTGACCGCCGGAAGACGGGGGGCGACTATTGCCGCCGCCGATCTTCTGCGCGACAAGCGCGCACCGTATAATACTCGCCGGTCGGCGCGTCATGGTGGGATAGGGTATAGGTGAGGATACGGCGGCGACGGTCGAACTTCCCGCGCAATGTCCAATCTGACGTTTTCGGGAAGGCCCTGGACATGAAGGCGCGGGCGTCCTCGGCTTCAACAATCGCCCAGCCGGACAGATGCCGCCAGCCCATATTCTCGCCTTCGACAAAATACTGCCCTTTGGAAGAAATCCGGCGCAGGATGCGCCCGAATTCTTCCAGAAAATCATCGAATTCCCATTCGATGAGATCATAGTCAAGCGAAGCCATTTCAAAGGCTTCGCTTTCCGTTTCCGCAATACCGGATTCCAGCAAGTCCTTGGCCTTGTCGTCAATGATGGCGGATTCATCCCAAAGCAGGCTGTAAGTGGCTTTCGGGGCAGGGGCGGCGACTGTTGTGTTTTGCATGATATAATCTCCTTGCGATTTTGTTTAAGTAGCAAGGTAGCAACATGCCTATGTTGCTACCTTGCTATGGTGATGGCTAGGCGGCGAGTGCTTCCGCCTGTTGTTGGGAAAAGAGGAAATCGACGGCCTTTTGCGCCTGTGATGCGGCGGAAAAAATAAACCGCTTGTCGCTTTTCAGGGCTTTCAGCCAGTTGTTGATGTACCGCGCATGATCTTCGCGGGGTAAAGATGTAACGCCTGTTGCCGCGCAGCACATGGCCGCGCCCAGTTCCGCAATCAGCTCCTCGAAAGCGTAATCCTTCCCGCCGAATTTATCGTTGTTCAGGCGGTCAAGACGATGCTGCGCGCCTGTCCAGTGGGTGAGTTCGTGAAAAAGCGTGCTGTAGTAATTTTCCGTGGCGGTGCTGGCCGCCGTATCCCTGAACATTTCACGCGGCGGCATGGCGATATAGTCCATTGAAGGCATATAAAAGGCTTGTCCGCCTTGATGCCGAATATCCGCGCCTGTTTCATTGACCAGCCCTATCAGCCGCGCCAATATTCTCGATCCGGGAAGGGGTAGGGACTTCAAGCGCGCGGGAACGTCATAGCCTTCCACCTGTTCCGCGTTAAACACAACGGAATGACGGGCAATGCGGCGCGTTTGCGGGTCGTCGCCTTCGTTCTCGCCTTCGACTTCAAACGACTTGTAAAAAACGATCGGCGCGCCTTTTTCGCCTTTCTCACCTGTGCGCCAAGCTCGGCCCATTGTTTGTACGTCGCCCAAACAGGCAGGGCGTAATGTTTCTTGATCTGATAAACCCAAAGCAGGGGGATATTGATGCCTGATAGCAATTTCCTGTTTTCGCGTTTTCGGGGATGCTGTTTATTTGATGCCACGGCATTTCCAGCTTGCCGGAAATACCGTTTTCAATGGCCTCGATGATAGTGTCAGTTACGGTCTGATAAATGTCTGCGCGGTTGGTGGTCATTTGCTTTGCTCCTTTAAAATGGGGTTGCGCTTCTTTTCCTAGAAGCGCCGCAAAGCGGCCGAAAAGCGGGGGGGGGTCAAGGTTGGAACCCTTCGCAGAAGGGCTTGTCCAAAAAATCGGCGAAAGATTATTGTCTTTCCTAGCGCAGCGACGGAAAGCGGGAATCTGTTCGACTATTTTTTGGATTCCGGCCTTGACGACCGGCCCGAAGGGGGCAGAACACAAAAACGCCGCCCCGCCCAAGGCGGGGCGTCCGCATCCCGCGCCCTGAAAGCCATAAGAAAACCGCCCAGCCTTTTCAGGCGGGGCGGTTTGTTGGCAAGTTATTCAATATTCTCGCCCGTTTCTATATTGCGCTCGGCGGAATATTCCGTGCGCTCATCCGTGAAACGGACATTCACTTCAAGAGATACAGTACCCGCTTGCACATCAATGACCAGCTCGCCATAGCCGCCATCATTGTTGTACCAATCAACGCCCGTTTCTTCGAGATAGTCATTGGTCAGCGCATCAATCACTTCATCGAGGGGTGATTGTTCCGGCGTGGCGGTTCTGCGCCATTGCCCGTCCTCGAAAAAACTAGATGTGCTGATATGCTCGATGGGTGTAGCCTTCAACGCATCAGGATTTTCGCATGGTTCATAAACAACATCCTCGATAGAGCCGCTATCGCTGTAACCGTTAAATGAAACGGTTACTTTTTCGATACCATGCTGGCGGAAAATAGGCAGAACACGGCGCAGATTTTCCATGTAGATAGCGTCCTGAATGGGGTAGGCCGCACCCGTTGATTTTTTCAAATCAATTCCCAAGACCTTGTGTATCTGCTGCCGGACAGATGCAGGGGGAAGGCCATTATAGCGGGTCTTTATTTGGTCTATCCGCAACGGGGCTTCGGCATCATTGGTGAGCCGCAATTCGACCGTCCAACGCTGCCCGTCCGCAAAAACGGCGGCTATGGCACAATCACCCCTTCGCAAACGGCTGTCATAGCTGGCGACACAATGACGCTGCCGCAAGCCTTCCATGCCAAGCCTCCGGCTGGTGCGGATAAGATAGCCGCTAAAGCGTTCCGGCAGATGCTTCTCATATTTGGAAACATCGTAACGGACATTATCGGCGGCCATGCGCTGCAAGGCTTCGGCGCGGGAAAGACGGTCATGTTCTTCCTTCCACCGCTTCGCGCCCCATGACAGATTGATACGGCGTTTTTGCGCCTTCGCCATGCGGATAACGTCATGCACCGGAACGCCTTGGGCGCGTAAATGCAGGAAACCCACGGCAAAGCCTATCAGTTTCGGAATATCGCCCGTAATCTCTCCGGCATCGAGGACGGTATGGATAACATCTTCAGGAATTTGCCCTGCGCTCAAAAGCTGGCGGAAGGGCATGGCGGTTTTTGATGGTAACTGCGCCAGACGGTTTTCAATCGTGTAGGTCATTATGCAGCCCTCCGCGCCTGTGCGCCAACTTTTGTGGCGCGGGTCATCCATGCTTCCGGCTGTATTTTTGAAAGCCAGTCGGCAACGGATGGAATCCTGCCGCAATCCTCCATAACGTGCTGTTCCCCGATATAACGGACAGGAACTTCCTTGCCCGCGCTGTTGGTCAGGGTTATGCCGAAAACGCGCTCACATTCAAAAACGCCTTCGGCATGATGGCGCAAGGCTCTATGCCGGAAATCGGCAAAGCTCTCTTTCGTGGCATCAAACCAGTTATGGATGGCAAGATAGTCCTCCGGCTTGCCGCCGAATAATTTTGCCGATGAAACGGCGTGGTAGTAGGGGTGAGTCATGGTCTTTTCCTTTCATGCTCTCGGTTAAAAAAGTGCAGGTCGCACTTCTTTCCTAAAAGCGCCGCGAACGCGGCCCACAAAGCGGGGGGAGGTTGTCCATGACTTGACAGGCCGGAGGGGGATCACCCGTTCTGCACAAGCGAAGCGCGGAAGAACGGGGATACCGGCCTGTCACGCTTGCGCGAACAGGCGCGGGCGCGCCTGTGAGAGTCTTGACAACCGGCCCGAAGGGGGCAAAACACAGACAACGCCGCACCGCGCAGCGGGGCGTCCGCATCCCGCGCCCGAAAAGCCATAAAAAAACCGCCCGATCTTTGCAGACCGGACGGTTCAAGAGGGGTCGATTAAGCCACCGCTTCGTCGGGCAGGGCGTCTTTTTCCTTGGCGCGGCGCGTGACGATGCGGCCGTCAAGCGGAACCAGGTCAAGCTGCTGGTTAAAGCCGTCACCGTCCTCATGTATCCAGGCGGCGCCGATGCGCGTCCAGATATCTTTCGTTTCGCCATTCGATTGATAGCTTTTAACGTGATAAACGTAGTGCGTGGGTTTGTTGGACATTGTCCGTTCCTTTCTCTTGCTCCAAGGCCTGATTGCCTTGTGCAAATTGGGGAACGGGCTGCCCGCCCGCGCTTTGCAAACCGTTTTTTGAATTGCGCGAGGAAGCCGACAGGCGGGGAAGAAACTGATTGCAAAACGCGGCAAGCCCGTAAATTGCACATAAACAGGCGACAGGCTTGGACAGCAGCAAGAGGGAAGGGGACGGACAGCACAAACCCTGCGCCGCCCGCCCGTTAAAATATCAGGGAAAACGATGGCGGCTGTTATGACCGTCCGGCATGGAATCCATGTCGCGTTGACGCTCCAGCTGCTTCATCCTGTTCTTGATAGCCGAAATCAGCGGCGTATGCGGGGCATCTGCCCGCTGCCCGCGTGGGGGCTGGCGAAAGCCGTAAAATCCGGTCAACAGATCGAGGGTGGCCTGCAGGGTTTCAAGCGAGCTTTCCTCCCAAACTCTCCGCAAGGGTAGGGCGCGGACATGAAGGCCGCATTGCGTGTTTTTCAGGCGACTGGCATTGCGTTTTTCCAGCAGGTAGGCGGTATCCACCCATTCCACCAGAGTCCGCCAGAAAAGGCGCGCGCGGGACGTTTGATACAGGATAGACATTATGCCGCCTCCTTCTGTGTCTGCTGGCCGAGCCATTGCTTGCCCTTGGCCGCCGTGATATTGAACCGCGCCCATAAATCCTTATCCTTGAACGTCAGGTGAACCGTTCCTTTCATCCAGAATTTGATGTGGAAGAATTCGCTTTCGGTCTGATTATCGAAGCCCTGCGACACGCCGCGCCCTAAAATCTCAAATTTCCGGCTCATGGCCTTTGCTATCGTCCCGCACTTCTTGAAATCTTTGCCGGACAAGACGCACAGCACACGGTCTAGATCGTGGTAAATATCGATATTGGAGCCGTGATAGGTGCAGAAATACCGTCCGTAATCCTTTTCGAATTTACAGCCCCACGGAAAGACGATCTTTTTATTGACCTTATAACTGTCATTGGTTTTCCAGCCTTCCGTGTGGTTCGTATTGCCCTTGTAATAACGGGTCAACTCGTCAAAGACATTCGCCACGGACTTTTCAAAAAGCTGCCCGCGCTGCAGGAACACGTTTTCGAGCGTTCCCTTGATATTCTCTTTCGTGAAGGGGATATTGCCGTTGCGCTCAATGTCGCGGACGAATTCTTCGCGCTGTTTTTTATCCAGCCATCTGTGGAATTCCATCTGGTTGAAAACGTGCATCCACGCATCCCGCCGATGCTTGCGACCAAACTCGGCCTTGGCATCGTTGATATTCTTATAGGCCAGTTCAAGGATTTTATCGTAGTCCTGCCCGATATAAATATCGTTGGCGGAGAGGTACAGGCCGGCCTTGCGGATGTGCTGGAAAGCCATGTGCATATGTTCATTGGCTTTGTCATAGTAATGCTGCATATTCCCCAAGTTATCCCTGATAGCCAGCATATTGGCATCCCCGCCAATATCATCCTTCACGGATTTTTCCGCCGTGACGTTCGCCCACAGGTCTATGGTGTCGTCCTGCGACTCTTTTTTCAGATAGACCATGGCGACATTCACGCCGGTTTTGCGTTCGGCCTTGCTGAAAACATCACCCAGGAATTCGACTTCGCCGTGTTTCTCGATGATAGCGGCCAGACGCTTGCGGGCGGCAGTATGCGGGTTTTTGATGGTTTCTTCGTTCAGAAGGCAGACGATCTCGCCGTTGTGCAGGAAATCCCACGCCTTCAAAAGATGGTCGTCACCGTTGGAAAAAGGCGGGTTCATAACAATCGCGTCATAATAGCAAACACCGCTGTAATCCAGCCAGTCATGCCCGACAACGGGGAATTCCTTGTCCGTCAGCACCGCCACCAGTTCCGGCGCACATTCGATACAGTCCACCTTGTCGCGGGTATAGCGGCCTTTTTTCTCAACAATCGCTTCGGCAATGTCGCCTTTCCCCGCGCTCGGCTCAAGGAAATGCCGCGCATCGGGCGAAATTTTTTTCAGCATCTTGTGAATGACAGGTTTCGGGGTAGGGAAAAATTCAGTTCCAAACATGGGAATCTCCATTTTTATCTGTGTGAAAAGAGGGAAGGGGAGAGCCACCCGCGCTTGCGGCGGGTGGCTCGTCCGGCTTAGGCGGCTTCGGCGTAGTCTTCGTCCAGTTCGCCTTCTTCATCGAGGGCTTCATCCTCGAAATCCTCGTCCATGTCGTCCGCTTCCGGCTCTTTGCGGTCGGGGTCGATGGCGGGGAAGTTCATGGCTTCCGGCAACCAGTCATTCGCCTTGAGGTCGGTTTCAGTCGGCTTTTTCGCCTTCTTCGCGCTCTGGAAAAACTTGGTCAGGGATTTGACCAGTTCGCCCTTTTTGTATTCGGACGCGCTTGCCAGCTTTGCCGATGCGCCGGACTCGTTCATCAGGGCTTGCAACTGCACCTTGTTCCGGCGATTAAGGAAGCCCTCGTCAGGCCGCCAGTAGTCGCGCATATCCACGGCGAGGTCTTTGGCGATTTTGTTGAACAGGCTGTCTTCGTGTATGTCCAGCCTGTCCACCATGTCCTGTCCGAATTCGCAAACCTCCAAGAATACAAGGATGGATTCCAGTTGCGCGTCCGTCAGGCTTTGGATGGTGTCATAGGCTTCTTCTTCATCGGTATGGAAGAAACCACCAAGCGTTTTCCAGACAGGCTTTTCTTCATCGGCCTGAATTTTTAGGTCAGATAACAGGATTTCCGCTTGCTGGTTGATAACGGCGAGGGCAGGGGGCATCCCGCCTTCCAGTTCAAAATACCGCAAGCAATCATGGGCTTTGAACCGTGCCAGTTTGTTGGCAACAGCCAGTTCCTTCGCCTTGCGGGGGTTGCCAAGGATTGCGGCCTGAACCGCAAGGCTCTTGTGCATCCCCATATAGCGGCGGAGAGGGGTCGGGTAAAAATCCTTCTCCTTGGCTTTCAAGGCTTTCGCGGTTGATGCTGTGGCCTTGGTTTTGGTCAGGCCTTCATAGATTTCAACATCACCGGAATTCTTGAGAAACACGACAACGCCGCCTTTCTCGCCTTCTTCGGCTTCGCCATACTGCCAACGGCTGAAAGAATAGCCCTCCTGCAATTCAGCCCATTCATGGGTTTGAGCGTATTCGGCCACTTTTTGCTCTGCCGCCTGTTTTTGCAGTGTTTCAAACTGCTCCACATCGTCAAAGTAGGTGGCGTTTTCCTCGGCCAGCAGGTCTTTGGTGAAAGTTCCCGTATATTGTTCTTGCGGGAAAATCGCCATGGACAGGCTCGGCAAATCGCCCACAAGCTTGTCCTTGATTTCATCGGGGGCGGTGTAATAGCCCTCGATAACATCATCCAGCACCTCGTCCTGATCTTCATGCTTACCGATGGTCAGGGCTTCGGCCTGTGACAGCGTGATTTGCTTTTCGGCCAAGGCTTCTTTCACCTTGTCGCTCAAGTTCAAGAGCGTCAGGCGGCGGCGAATGGTTGCCACGGAAAGCCCTGTCTGCGCAACGATGTTATCCAGTTCCTCGCCGTTCTTGACCAAGGCGGCAAGCGCGGCGGCTTCTTCCAGAGGGGAGAGGTTTTCGCGTTGGACGTTCTCTACGGTCGCAATCCGCAGGGCTTCATCGTCCGTCAGATTTTCCTTGATTTCAACGCGCACCGGAAAACTCTTGTCCAGTTCGCCTTTTTCAATCAGGTGCGAGATAGCGCGGAAACGGCGTTCCCCCGCGATAATGTTATGTTTTTTCGCTTTGCCCTTCGGCTTCGCCACAACAAGGTTTTGCAACAGGCCATCGGTCTTGATGGACTGCGCCAGTTCTTCAATGGTCGTGTCATCGAAGAATTTGCGCGGGTTCAGGATGGAAGGCTGAATTTGCGCGATTGTGAGAGTTTGAACAGTCATTTTAAGTTTCCTTTTTGCTAGGTGTGAAATGCGACACGACAACCGCGCCGCACTTCTTTTCCTATGGGCCGCGCAGCGGCTCCCAGCGAGGGAAGGTTGGGGATACCCCCCGTTCACGCTTCGCGCGAGCCGAAGGCGAGGGTCTTGAAAAAGGGCCCGAAGGGGGCCAATAGCAGGACACGGGATCAGCGCCCGGCCGCCGGCATTGGTCAGCTGCAGGAACCTACAGAGCTACCGCGTGAAGGATCGTCACCCGCAGGGCCGAAACCCGCCCTGGCGGGGTTCGGTGGAGCTTGCGCCGCAGCTGCGCGGCGCCTAGCGGAATAGAGCCTGGTCGCGCCGGCAACGGCGCGGCACGCCCAGGATCGGGGCAACAAAACAGCGCCGAATCATCTGTTTATAGTTGATAGGCCACATAATCCATGACAACAGACTGGTATATAATGTAATTTAGGCATTTTTATAAACATTGAATGTAACAAATACATATGATAGAATGTTACATATAAGGTGAAGAAAATGACCTCTGTAGCGCAAAAAATAAAGAACCGGATCAAGGGAAAAGGCCGCGGTTGGGCCTTCACGCCCAAGGATTTCCTCGACCTCGGCCCGCGCAACAACGTGGGCCAGGTTCTCCACCGCCTGACCGCTCAGGGCTTCATCCGGCAGGTCAGCCGCGGCGTGTACGATTATCCGCGCAAACATTCGTCCATGGGCGATTTCCCGCCGCATGTCCAAAACGTCGTAGATGCGGTCGCCCGCGCAGCTGGCGACCGCATCTACCCGACAGGGCCGACGGCGGCGAACCGCATGGGCCTGACCACGCAGGTTCCGGCAAAAACGGCCTTCGTCACGACCGGAAAACCCCGCAAAGTTAAGGTGGGGAACCTGAACGTCGATCTGTATAAAACGACATTGCCAAAAACGCTGACACGCCCTCTGGCGTATATGGCGCTGCAGGCGCTCGACAATATAGGGCCTGATTATGTCGATCAGAAGATGATCGACAAAACGGCCAAGCATTTAAAACCTGCCGATAAGAAAGACATTCACGATAATCTGCGTTATATTCGCAATCCGTGGCTGGTCGATATCGCGCGCCAGATCTCCGTATAGAGGAAAACATGAAGACCTTTGACCGTGAAACCCTGTCCCTGCTTGTTGAAAGAACGGTTCAAAAGACCGAAAGGGGACAGGCTATTGTTGAGAAAGATTATTGGGTCGTCTGGCTGCTCGATCTCCTGTTTTCCGGGCCGTATGCCAATGCGCTGACCTTCAAGGGTGGCACATCACTTTCAAAGGCCCATAAGGTGATCGACAGATTTTCGGAAGATGTGGATCTGACCATCGACCGCGGCCTGATTGCGCTCGATCCGGCAAAATCTCTGGAAGAGCCTGACCTTGGCCGCGCGCAGCGCACGAAAAGAAGCAAGGCCTTTGACGACAAAACGGCTGATTTTATCATGCAGGAATTCGCGCCCTGGCTCGATGCCGAAATTCAAAAACATCTGGCGGGCAGGGCAGGGGACACGG
>JBGAQU010000061.1:0-17270 GCA_044220535.1 Alphaproteobacteria bacterium
GGAGGAGGGAAATCCTTCGCGTGTTATTTTTTGTCATCCCGCAGCGTAGCGGAGGGATCTTCAATGATTGGCTTGGCCGCACCGGCTCAGATCCCTCCGCTATGCTGCGGGATGACAGTGGAAGAAGGGTGTGATGTGAAAAGTTTGACTTTTCCCCGGAAATCCTTATAGTCCCGGCATTCCCGAAATGCGGGGCATGGTTGCCCCCGTTGATGGCTTTAAAGCTTTCAAACCATTTGGATATCGGGACAATTTGAAAAAACAGAGGACATCTGACCATGAGCGACAAGCGCCCAAGCGCCAAGCATAAGATCGACCGCCGTTTAGGCGTCAACCTTTGGGGCCGCCCCAAATCCCCCTTTAACAGCCGCGAAACCGGCCCGGGCCAGCATGGTGCGCGCCGTGGCGGCAAGCGTTCGGATTATGGTAAACAGCTTCTGGCCAAGCAGAAGCTGAAAGGTTATTACGCCAATATCGGCGAGCGCCGTTTCCGCCGTTACTACCAGGAGGCTATCCGCCTGCGTGGTGACTCGAGCCAGAACCTGATCTCGCTGCTGGAACGCCGCCTGGATGCGGTGATCTACCGCGCGAAATTCGTGCCGACCGTATTCGCCGCCCGCCAGTTCGTGAGCCACGGCCACGTTTCGGTGAACGGTAAGCGTGTCAACATTTCCTCCTACCAGGTGAAAGAGGGCGATGTGATCACGGTGAAGGAAAAATCCCGCCAGCTGCCGCTGGTTCTGCTGGCCGTTGAATCGCCGGAACGCGAAGTGCCGGACTACATCGAAGTCGACCACAAGGCGATGAAGGCCACCTTCCTGCGCGCGCCGAAGCTGGAAGACGTGCCGTACCCGACCCAGATGGAACCGAACCTGGTCGTCGAATTTTATAGCCGTTAATCCGGTTTGCGTTATACAGATGAAAAGCGTCCGCCATTTGCGGGCGCTTTTCGCATTTCATAGAGGATACAGATATGTTTGAAGCCTTTATTCATTCCCTTGGCACGTATTACGGCGCGGACTGGCTGTCCATGATGGCGGGGTTCGCCGGGTCGTGGATGGTGACATCGCGCAACCATTGGGGGTTTTTGCTGATGATTGTTTCGATGCTGCTGGCGGCGGTGACAGCGGTGATTGCTAGCCAGTATGGATTTATTTTTGCCAATATCATCAGCATAGGCATTGCCATACGCGGCTTTGTAACGTGGCGGGTGAAGCCGGAAATCATTACGGCGGCTTCCTGATATAATTATCTTGACGTAATATAAATTTGACTATTCATTGTTGCATTAAAGGAGATTGCTATGCGGATAGCCTCAGAACTGGATAGATGTGCTTCCTATCAAAGAGAAGTCCAGACCTTTGAACCTAATTTAAGTGTTTCAGACGTTGCCCGGCATTGCTTTATAGGAACGGTTATAAATACAGCAGGCGTTTCAGCTAAATTTAGAGATCGATACAATTATAACGCTGGGGATGACGGTGTTTTTTATCGCGTGTTTTTTCAGCAGATCCACGTTCATCCGGTTGGGTTTCCAGCCGACGTCGAAAATATCGCCCAGGAACGGAATAACGCCGATCGCCCAGTCGATGGCGAGGTTGAATACCATGCGGGCCTTTACCCATCTTGGCACGTTGTGGATATGGGCGTGATGGAGGATATAGCTGGAAATCGCGAGCGAGAGAGTATCGCCGAGCACGGGGATTAAACCAAGCATGGCGTCGATGCCGAAGGTAATCTTGGTGCCAGGAATAACAAACTGGGAATCCATCAGGTTGGCGATCATGTCCAGATGCGTAAAATCGTCTTCCATACGGGGTGACAGTTTCTGCGCCCTGTTGAATTCTTCGTCGGGGTAGACTGGTGTAATGTCATCGCTCATGTTCACTCAGCCTTATTGCCGGTCAGTGCCGTGATCATCCCGTGAAACGTCCTTGCTTCCTGTTCTGTCATGTCGGCGCGGGTCAGAAGGCTGCGCAGGTTGCGGACCAGGGTCGGCTTTGAATCCGGGTTACGAAAGAAACTATGCGTTTCCAGTTCATGTTCAAGGCGTTCGCACAATTCAAGTAGTTTTTCATGCAAGACAGGTGTGCTGGCATTGGCGACCAGCTGGTGTTCGGGCGTCTGGCCGCCCGCCATCATCCATTCATAGGCGACCAGCAGGACGGCCTGACCCAGATTCAGCGATGAAAAGGCGGGGTTGAGCGGCATGGTGATGACGCCGTGGGAGAAGGCAATGTCATCATTCACCAGGCCCGCGCGTTCCGCGCCGAACAGGAAGGCGATGCGTTGGCCCTCCACCGCTCTGCGCCGCGCCTCGACCGCGCCGCCGCGGGCGGTATAGACATGTTTCACCATATCGCGTGGACGGGCCGTTGTGGCCAGAACAAAGTGGCAGTCGGCAACGGCTTCGGCTGTGGTGGCGTACACCTGGACGGGCGGCATTTTTTCCAGCGCGCCCGCGGACATGGCTTCGGCCTTTTCACTGGGCCAGCCATCCCGCGGGTTGACGATGCGCAGATGGGTCAATCCGCAATTCAGCATGGCTCGGGCGGCGGCGCCGATATTTTCGCCCATCTGGGGGGCGACGAGGATGATGACGGGGGCGTTTTCTTCGGTCATGAAAGGCTTATAACGCAAGGTTGGGAAGGCTGCAAAGATCGTACATTATATTGTTGTAATTTATTAAATTTACATAGTATTATCCTTGTCTTATTGAAGGACTGATATAATGATCGCGCCTGATTTCAATGCTGATACACATGTTCAAGACGCCATCGCAATGCTGGATGATCTTCTCTTCAAAAGACCGGTCGAAAAAGGCTTGGTGATTGATAGAGAAAAGACGTGGCGTTGTGATGATGGCATCCTGATCATGCGTGATGAAAATGGATGGGATTTACGAGTCAGCATTGTTGATCTGCCTGCCTTTATCGGCAAGGATTCTGTACTTGACCAGAAGGCAAGGCTGGTCGGCCGTACCCATAAGAACCCGGCAGCGGCAAGAATGTCTGTCATCAGCCCCGACGAATTGACGCGTCACGCAGTCGGTTTCGCCGAAGGGATGCGCAGGCCAGCCGTTACATTCTATGTGCGGCTTGATAATAATTTTAACCTCGTATCCAGCACAGTGCGCCGCACCGCGTTCGAGACATTGAAAAAATGTGATTTCAGCTATCTGGACCAGCAGTCCCAGAAAAAAGACCCAACCGTGAAAAACTGGTTCCGCCTGGCCGAAGGGTTAAAGCGCAAACGAATGGCAAATATTGCAGATGTCGCCCATTCTGTTCTTGCCGCCAATGGTTCAGGGGATGCCAAAGCCGAAGTGCTCGATGATCTTTCAGAGATTAGGGATGGGGACGATTTTGTTCAGGAAATCATGTTGTTTGCAAGCAGGATTGCTGACGCCTATATCAAAGACAACAAGCTTCCTGCATTGCGTATATCTCATAAAACAGCCGTCAATTTTTTTAATCAGAATATTGACACGGCTTTGTTTAATGCTCTGAGTAAAATAGGAAAAAACATAACTGACAAAGTGGATGGCACAGTGATTCCCTGTGTCAGTGTCACATCCCCTTTGCAAAAATATAACGATCTTGTCATGCTGCGTATGATTGCCGATCACTGTACCAGTGGCACAACAGCTTATTCGCAATCTGAGCTGGATGAAATCGAGACGGATTTAAGGCTGCAATCGCTTAGAAAACGCGAAGTTGCGGTATTGATGCCTGAGTTGCACAACAGCCGTTCTGTTTCGGGTGCCTTTCGCCGAAGCGCCGGCAGCAGTAAGCGTGATAATTGGCGATATGTTACGCCAGCGTTAAAGAAATCTGGTCTTGCATGGGAAGTGTGCGATGCCCGCGTACGTTTTGAGGGCACAACAGTTATGCGTCTTGCTGGTATAAAAATTGACGGCCAGGTGATTACGGGCATCGGGATGACGGGTATGGAAGCCGTCGAAGATCTTACGCCCAATCTTTTAAAAATAGCTAAGCCGACATCTGCCCGTCCTGCCCGTCGGCGAGAGTTTGTTTAAATTCCACCTAGCAGCCAGTAATTATAGCTATCCTGTAACGCTAAAAATGACGCCTCAATAATATTCGTCGATACACCAATGGTGAACCAGTTGTCGTCCGGATCGTCAATGCGGGCCGTTTCGATACGGACGCGGGTTTTGGCGGCGGAGGCGTCCTGCGGATGCAGGATACGGACACGGTAATCGACCAGGTGAATATCTTTCAGGGACGGGTAAGGTTCTTCCAATGCCTTGCGCAGTGCTTTGTCCAGTGCGTTGACGGGGCCATTGCCGTCTGCAACGGTGTGGCAGGCAGTGCCGCCGACCGTCAGGCGGACAGTGGCCTCGGACTCCGTGGTCAGATGGCCTTCGGCGTTGTAGCGGTGTTCGTAGGAGACTGCGAATTTTTCCAGTTCAAAGAATTTTCTGCTTTGGCCAAGCGCGGCGCGGGCGAGAATCTGGAATGAGGCTTCGGCGGAATCGTAAGCATAGCCTTCATATTCGCGCTGCTTCACCAGATCGACGAGGGATTGCACGCGAGGGTCTTTCGGATCGACATCCAGACCCATATCCTGTAATTGGCTGATAATGTTGGCGCGGCCCGCCTGGTCGGACACGACGATCAGGCGGCGGTTGCCGACCAGCGAGGGGTCGATATGTTCATAGCTGGATGAGTTTTTGTTGACGGCGGAGGCATGCAAGCCGCCCTTATGCACGAAAGCGCGTTCGCCGACATAGGGCGATGCCGTGTCCGGCGCGCGGTTCAGCATTTCATCAAGCATGCGGCTTAAGGGGCGCAGCTTTTTCAGGTCTTCGCGTTTCAGGCCGATATCATAGCCCATTTTTTCCATCAGGGTCGGGATCAGCGTGATCAAATTGGCGTTGCCGCAGCGTTCGCCGAGGCCGTTCAGTGTGCCCTGAACCATATGGCATCCAGCGCGGACAGCGGCCAGGCTGTTGGAGACAGCGTTGCCGGTATCATCATGGGTGTGGATGCCGAGCTTTTCCGGCGAAATGGTTTTGGCAACTTCGGTGACGATCGCTTCAATTTCATGGGGCAGGGTGCCGCCATTGGTATCGCATAGGACTATCCATCTTGCGCCTGCGTCATTCGCGGCCTTCAGGCATTGCAAGGCGTAATCGCGGTTTGATTTGTAACCGTCGAAAAAGTGTTCGGCGTCCAGCAAGGCTTCGCCTTTGGCAGCGGCAGCCTTGATGCTTTCGCGGATGTTTTCGAGGTTTTCATTGTTGGTGATGCCCAGCGCGACATCGACGTGGAAGTCAGAGGCTTTGCCGACCAGGCAGAAGGCAACCGCGCCGCTGTTCAGGACGGGACTTAATGCAGGGTCGTTATCTGCAGACCGGCCTGTTTTCTTGGTCATGCCAAAGGCGGTGAATTTGCTTTTGGACAGGGCAGGGGGATTGTTGAAAAACTGGTCATCCGTGGGGTTTGCGCCGGGCCAGCCGCCCTCAATATAATCAATCCCCAGATCGTCCAGCGCATGGGCCAGGGCAAGCTTATCCGCCACGGAAAAATCCACGCCATGTGTCTGCGCGCCGTCGCGGAGGGTGGTATCGAACAATGTAATCCGGGTTTTTGTCATGGGTATGACAATGACCTAAAACGCCTTGTTTTTGCAAGAAATTTTGCGCCCGCTCAGGCGCCGGTGGCGATTTTTTGCGGGTTTTCAAGGGCCATGGGCTGCCGCCTTTTCAGAGTGAAATAGATCGGGCCGCTCGGTCTGAGCGTAATGACCGGTTCCGCCTTGATTGCCTGACCCGGCACAAGGCTCCATTCAAATCGTTGGGCCACCATGGCCAGGGCCACCACGCTTTCGATCTGGGCGAAGCGGAAGCCGAGGCAGAGGCGAGGGCCTCCTCCGAAGGGGAAATAGGAGAATCCGGGACGGGTGGCTGTGTTTTCGGGCGCAAAACGGTCTGGCATGAATGCGTCAGGTTGCGGCCAATAACCGGCCCGGCGTTGGATGGCATAGGGGCAGAGCATGGCGGATGCGCCTTTCGGCATCGCCAGCGTATCGCCGTTATCCAGAGGGATGGTATCTTCCTCCAGTGCTTCACGACTGAAGGTCCAGACGGGTGGGTAGAGGCGCAAGGCTTCATCGAATGCTTGGCGTGTGTAGTTCAGGTTGCGCGCCATAGAGTAATCGGGCGCGTGATGGCCGCAAACTGTTTCCACTTCTTCGCGCAGCTTTTGCTGGATGTCGGGATGCAGCCCGGTTTCATAAAAGGCCCAGGCCAGGCCGTTGGCTGTGGTTTCGTGGCCGGCGAGGAGGAAGCACATCACCTGGTCTCGGAGGACTTTTCTATCCTGTTTGTTGTCGCTGTAATGGTCAATGAGACGGGAGAGGAGATCTTCGGGGTAGGCTTTGTTCTCTCTGCGTTTGTCGATCAGTTCTTTTGCGACATCTTCGAGGAACTGCATGGATTTTTTGTATTTGGGCAGTTTCAACACCCAGGATTGCGGCAGGCTCAGCAAGGCCCAGATGCGGCGTTCGCATTCGCCGAGCAGATGGCCGAGGGATTCCTGCACGCCTTCGGCGATGTCCTGTTTTTCTTCGTGGAACAATGTGCGGAACAGGACGTCGAGCGCGAACCACATCATTTCGTGATAGAGGTCTATGGGTTCGTTGCGATCAATCTTCGGTTCCCAGCGGGTGATCATCGCTTCAACGGCGGCCGCCATCTGCGCGGTCATTTCCGGGAAATTGCCTTGCGCAAAGACGGGTGCGCTTTCGCGACGTTGTTTCAGCCACAGGTCTTTTTCGCTTAAGAAGATGCCGTTGCCCAGCAAGGGTTTCAGCACGTCGTTGAAACGTCCCTTACGATAGTTGTTGGCGTTATCATGAAGCACATGGCGGATGCTGGCAGCGTCATTCAGCAATACAACCTTGCGTCCGGCCAGTTTAAACCAGGTATGAGTGCCGGTTTCGTTCATCGTATTGATGAAATAGCGCAAAGGGTCCCGCCGCATTTTCAGCAGCGGGCCCAGTCCGTTATAGTCTTTCAGGAATGCAGGCTCTATCAGGCGCGGCATTCTCAACCTTCAATTCAGTTGGCGGCGGCCCATTTTGAAGGTTGAGGCATATCGGGCGGGATAAAACTTTCCGGCATGGCCGGTTCCAGTTTTTCCACCGCCTGCATGACCAAATCACCCACAAAGTCCAGGCCGGCGCGGTAACTCTGGACACCTATAACGATTAGCATCTCCATAATCATCGGCGCAACATCGTTTCTGTCGAGCATGTCTCCGGCTTCAATATTATCAGGCATATTCTTTCCCTTTCTGATTTTCCATGTGTTTTTGGTGCAGTATCAGAAGGGAGGGTGGAAGATCCTGAGGCCTGACCAGGACCTCATCGATGCCGGATGCCTTACGCAGGGTATCCAGCATGCGTTCGTCCGTGTCGAAGCAACCGACCTGGGACATATGTTCGTCGATCCTGATTTTACCGCTGATCCGCAATGGTTCGCAGTCAAGGCGCCTGAGCAGCCGCGCGATCCGCATGTCATACATGGTGAAGATCTGGCGTATGCCGCAGTGAATGCACGTCTCGGTCAGGGCAACAAACATTTCGGCCGTTATGCGGTTCAGGCGCGCCAGGCTTTCCTCCAGCGGGCCTGCCTCCAGCATATTGACCCCGAAACGGCTGGCTTCCCAGGCTGCGGGGTCGTCGGACGGCATGTCGATCGTATCCAAAAACTGCGGCCATACGTCGCGGATCATGGTCGGACCGGCGGCCGGTAACAGCCTCCAGCTTCCCACAACCCGGTCCTTATCGTCACAGGCAAGGAGGTAGATTGCTTCAGGCAGGTCGAACTGGTCGACCTCAAGACCGTTGCCGTCGATCTGTACGTCCCAGCCCATGCGATCCCGGAAAATCCGGGTGCGCAGGCGGTGCATGTCGAACAGATAGCGCGTTTTGCCTGCCTGACCTGCCTGGACGATGTGGATCATTGGCTCTCTCCCTTCATGCATAAGCATTCCATACGACTGCATGCCGTCGCCATTACCCGTTTGGGGTAGATCACGACAGGCGCAGCATCCTTAGGTTGCAAATATAGGCATATTTTTTAGCCAATTGCAACTTTAAGGTTGTATTGTATGATCAGGGGAGGATCAGGTTGTGGACGATGGCAGTGGCCGTCGCATGGGTTTTATTCGCTACGCCAAGGCGTTGACAGGCATTGACGAGGTGTTTTTTGACGGTTTCCTCGGACAGATTCAGGATCTCCCCGATTTCCCACCTGGTCTTGCCGCGGGCGGTCCAGGTGAGGACTTCAATCTCCCGCGCGGTCAGGCGCAGGTTCTGATTCACCGGTTTGTCGAGGCCGAGCGCGATAATGCGTTCATGGGCATAAGTCGCCAGAAGGTGGATTTCATGGCGGCGCGCGATGAACAGTTTTTCAAATTCCTGCGTGTTGTCATCATTGGAGACGGAGAAGGTGGCCTTGGCCGCGCCGGGGCCGTGGATGGGCACGCTGGCTCCGGATTTCAGGCCTATATCCGTGCCGTCGGTAAACACCAGCTTTTGCGCCGCCGTCATCTGATAGGCACAAAACACGTCCGTCCACAGAAAGGGGGAAACCTTTTGGGATGAATGGTGGCCGGTCAGGTCGTTGCTGGCGAATTTATTTTCAAGATAATGCGCGGTCCAGGCGGCGGGGTAGCTCGTTACGTATAAAGGCACGCGCGGGCCTTCGGGCGGCCAAAGCAACCAGTAGCTGAACATCTGGAAACCCAGGCGTTCGATCTGTTTTCGCAAAATGAGAAAAGCGTGGTCGAGCGTTTCGGCCCGATCCATGTCCTGGATGAATTCTTCAATATGCGCCAATGCGTCCATGGGATGCAGCTTAGCCCAGCGGGTGACATTATGGTAGATGTAAAATGATTATTCTTATGCCGTTTTCAGGCGTTGCTTTGCTTTTTCCGGGCCGATCAGGGGCAGCAATACAGCCAGTTCCGGACCGTGTTCCATGCCGGTGAGTGCTTTGCGAAGGGGCATGAACAGGTCTTTGCCCTTGCGGCCTGTGGAGGTTTTGACGGCGTCGGTCCATTGTTTCCAGGTGTCTGCCGTCCACGGTGTGGCGGGTAGAACGCCGGCGGCGCTGGCGATGAATTCGGCGTCATCAATCACGGGTGTTACCGGACCGTTTGCGACCTGCCACCATTCGCGGATGTCGGAAAGTTTCGACAAGTTGGGGCGGACGGACAGCCAGAAATTTTCGTCAAGGTCTTTCAGACCCATCGTGGCAAGGCGATCCTTCACACCAGCAAACGGTGTTTCGTGGATGATCTTGGCGTTGAGGCGCAACAACTCTTCCATATCAAATTTCGGCGCGCCTTTGGAGAATTTGCCCATGTCGAACTGGGCGATCAAGTCTTTCATGTCAACGAAAGGCTCGATGGGGTCGGAGCTGCCGAGGCGGGAGAGCAGGCTGACGATGGCCATCGGCTCAAGCCCTTCGGTTTCGCGCAGGTCTTTTACGCTTAAGGAGCCGAGGCGTTTGGAGAGTTTGCCACCTTCGGAATCCGAAATCATCGGCAAATGTGCGAAGAGCGGCGGTTTCGCGCCCAGCGCTTCGAACATCTGGATATGCATGGCGGTGTTGGAGACGTGGTCTTCGCCGCGCACGACATGGGTGATGTTGTAATCGATATCATCGATAACGGAGCACAGGTGATAAAGCGGCGTGCCGTCTTCGCGTATCAGGACAGGATCGGACACCAGTGCGCCGTCAAATTTTACCGGACCGCGGACAAGGTCGTTCCATTCAATGGGCGCGGCATTCATTTTGAAGCGCCAATGGGGTGTGTGGTTGAACGCCTTCTTCTGGTCTTCCGTCAGTTTCAATGCGCTGCGGTCATAGACGGGCGGCAGGCTGCGTGACAGCAGGGTTTTGCGTTTCAGCGCCAGCTCCTCCTGGGTTTCCCAGGCGGGGTAGAGGCGGCCATCGGCTTTCAGCTTTTCGATCATGACCGCGTAGCGGTCGTTGCGATCCTGCTGCCGGGCCTTTTCGTCCCAGTCCATGCCCAGCCATTTCAGAGAAGCCTCGATATCGTCCTCATACTCCTTCTTGCTGCGCTCGACATCGGTGTCGTCGATGCGCAGGAGGAAATGGCCCTGTTCCTTTCGCGCCAGCAGCCAGGTAACGATGGCCGCGCGGATATTCCCGGCATGGACATAGCCGGTGGGGGAAGGGGCGAAACGGGCGCGGACAGTCATACTTTTAAGGCCTTGGAACGGTTACAACGACCTGAATTACTAGCAAATCAGGGCCATAAAGGGAAGGTTTGTGTCTTTAATTTTCCAGAAAACCGTTTGTGATCGGATAACGGCGTTCCCGCCCGAAGGAGAGGGAGGTAATCTTGACACCGGGGGGAGCCTGACGGCGTTTGTATTCCGCCTGTTTCAGCATTTTTGAAACCCTGACGACGGTGGCGCGGTCATGGGAGATGTCTTCGATGGCGAGGTTTCGTTCGATCAGACTATGCAGGATATCGTCCAGCACATCGTAAGGGGGAAGGCTGTCCTGATCCGTCTGACCGGGTTTCAGTTCGGCGGTGGGGGCTTTGGTCAGGATGCGATCGGGGATGATTTTTCCTTGCGGACCGAGGCAGTGATCAGGTTTTTTCGCGTTACGCAGGTTGCAGAGCGCATAGACCTGGGTTTTATAAAGATCCTTGAGCGGATTGAAACCGCCACACATATCGCCATACAGTGTCGCATATCCCACGGCCATCTCTGATTTATTGCCGGTAGAGAGCACCATGCGGCCTGTGGCGTTGGACAAGGCCATCAGGATCAGGCCGCGGCTGCGCGATTGCAGGTTTTCAAATGTGATGGATGGGGTGTGGGCTGTCAGGTGCGGGGCGAGGATATGGTTGAATGCTTCCACAGGTTGTTCGATGGCGATTGTATCGCAGCGTATGCCCAGAGTTTTGGCGAGTGCCGCCGCATCCTCGATACTGTCTTTCGATGTGTAGCGGGATGGCATCATGACACAATGCACAGCGTCCGCGCCCAGGGCATCGACGGCTAACGCTGCCACCAAAGCACTGTCCACGCCGCCGGAAAGGCCGAGCAGGACACCGGTGAAACCGTTTTTATGCACGTAATCGCGCAGGCCGGTCATGACGGCCTGGTAAACGCCTTCGGTTTCTTCGTGGCGCGGATGAATCTTATCGGTCAGGCACAGAAATGCGCCGTCGGGGATTTTCTCCCAGATTGTATGGTGAATGTCTTCGGTGAATTCTTCGGCCTGGATGATGATATTGCCGCCTGCGCTCATGACGAACGACGCCCCGTCGAACACGATTTCATCCTGCCCGCCGCAGAGGTTGACGTAGATCAGCGGCAGGCCGGTTTCATTGACGCGCGCTTGCGCATGACTCCTGCGCGATTCGTGCTTCGCACTTTCATAAGGGCTGGCATTGGCAACGATTAAAATCTCCGCACCCTGATCGCGCAGGGATTTAGCGGCGTCCGTGTGCCACATATCCTCGCAGACCATGATACCAAGTTTGTGGCCTTTGAATTCAACAGGCGAGGGCAAAGGGCCGTCCATGAAAACGCGCTGTTCGTCGAAGACACCGTAATTGGGAAGATGGTGTTTTTTGACAGTGGCTTTGATTTCTCCGTCAGCGATCAAATGGGCGACATTGAAAACATGTCCGTCCACACGCCATGGACAGGGCAGGATCATGGCCGGTTTGCCGATGCTTTCACGCACTATCTGTTCTACGACTTCATGAATGCGGTCCATGAAAAATGGTTTCAGGATCAAATCTTCAGGGGAATAGCCGCAGATGGCCAACTCAGGAAAAATGATCAGGTGGGTTTTGGATATATCACGTATATCGCGAATTTTCCGAGCATTGTAAGTAAGGTCGCCAACAATGGGATTGATCTGTGCGAGAGTGATGCGCAGGACATGGGTCATTTTTCTGTGATCCCGAATGCAGTGAGGGACCTCCTCTTTGTACGGCCAGGTCCGAAGGTAAGATCCCTCACTGCATTCGGGATGACATTTTTATTAAGCATGGAAAGCGCGCTCCAAAATCATGTCTGCATGCCTGATATAAGGGCCGTAATCAAAAATCCCTTCCAGCTTGTCCGCCGGAATGGCTTTCGTTACTTCCGCATCCTGTTTCAGCAATTCCGGCAATGCCGTTTTCCCCTGACTTTCCCAAACCTTCATCGCGTTGCGCTGGACGATGCGGTAGGCGTCTTCGCGGGCGATGCCTGCCTGGGTGAGGGCCAGCAGGACGCGCTGGGAGAAGACAAGGCCGCCCATGCGCTCCAGGTTTTCTTTCATGCGGTCGGGGTAGACCAGAAGTTTTTCGACGACATTGGCCATGCGGTGCAGGGCGAAGTCGAGAGCGATGCAGGTGTCGGGGGCCATGACGCGCTCAACCGATGAATGCGAGATGTCGCGTTCATGCCACAGCGTGACGTTTTCGAGGGCCGGAGTGACGGCGGCGCGGACGATCCGGGCGAGGCCGGTGAGGTTTTCAGTCAGCACCGGATTGCGTTTATGCGGCATGGCGCTGGAGCCCTTCTGGCCGGGGCTGAAAAATTCTTCGGCTTCGCGCACTTCGGTGCGTTGCAGGTGGCGAATTTCGGTGGCCAGGTTTTCAACTGTACTGGCGATGACGCCGAGCGTCGCAAAGAACATGGCGTGGCGGTCGCGCGGTATAATTTGAGTCGCAACTGTTTCGGGGACGAGGCCGAGTTTGTCGGCAACATAGGACTCCACAGCCGGGTCGATGGTGGCATAAGTGCCGACCGCGCCGGAGATTTTACAGGTGGCGATGTCTTCCTTCGCGGCGAGCAGACGTTTGCGGGCGCGGGCGAAGGCGGCGTAATGCCCGGCCAGTTTGATGCCAAAGGTCGTGGGTTCGGCATGGATGCCATGGCTGCGGCCGATGCAGAGCGTGTCTTTATGCTCCATCGCGCGGGTTTTGAGAGCCGAGAGAACAGTGTCGAGGCCGGAAAGAAGAATATCGGAGGCCTGGACCAGCTGCACCGCAAAGCACGTGTCCAGCACGTCGGAGGAGGTCATCCCCTGATGCACGAAGCGGGCATCCTCACCAACATATTCGGAGACGGAGGTCAGGAAGGCGATGACGTCGTGTTTGACCTCGCGTTCGATTTCATCGATGCGGGCAATGTCGAACTTGCCCTTTTCACGCAGGGTTTTCGGGACGGAAGCCGGGATAGCGCCCATCTCCGCCATTTTCTCGCAGGCCAGAGTCTCGATTTCCAGCCAGATTTTGAAGCGGTTTTCGGCTTCAAAAATGGCGGTCATGGCGGGGCGGGAATAGCGGGGGATCATGGGTGCTGTCCGTATTTGATATATGTCCGGTAACAATAGGAAATTATTAAATTTAATGCAAACCAATCATCCTGGAATATGAATGATTCGAGTGAAATTAAAGTGTGAAAAGAACGGTTGCGGAGATTTTTCGTGAATTTATACCGGACTCACATTGCGCGATTGTACATTGGCAACGATGGCACTGACAATTTTGGGAATAAAAAGGCCGCTGGATGCCTGAGCCACAAGTTTTGCGCCGGCATCGGCAAGAAACCCTTTGCCACTTACAAACCGTACTAGCAGGCTGGCTCGGGTTTGATTATCATTTAAAGGCAGCAGGCTGCACTGCATAAAAATATCTTCTAATGGACCGCTTATATTTTTAGCCGTTATTAATTTACCGCGACCTGCGTTTTCCCATTCAATAAGAGCAATCTGATCTTGATCGCTAAACCCAAGCCGGCTTGCAATCGGGGCCATCATTCCTTCGGGGTTAAAAGAGAACCTGGCCACCATCGAATTTTCTTTTCTTTCAAGAACTTCAACTTCTTTTAATTCGTCAGTCAAATCACGATAGCGTTCAATGCCGACCGCAATATTAAATGCATCCGTGCATGAGATGGGTATAATTCTTTCAAATTGAAGTTCCGGCACGGCAACCTCCCTTTTTCTTTAGTTTTAACAGCAATCGGAGAGATTTGCACGAAAACGCGGCTTTTATATCAATCCCAAAGTTTTAAAGCTGGCCACACCATGCTTTGCCACGATCAGGTGGTCGTGGATTTTGATGCCCAAGGGTTCACCCGCGGCGATGATGGCGCCAGTCATTTCAATGTCGGCGGGGCTGGGTTTGGGGTCGCCGCTTGGGTGGTTGTGGACCAAGATCAGGGCGGTCGCGCCGAGTTCGAGGGCGCGTTTCATGATCTCGCGCGGGTAGGCAGGGGTGTGATCGACCGTGCCGGAATTCTGGATTTCGTCGGCGATCAGTTCGTTTTTCTTGTTCAGGAACAGCAAGCGGAAATGTTCTTTCCGTTCATGCGCCATGGTGGCGGAGACGTAATCCACCAGGCGCGACCAGCTGCTCAAAACCGGTTTTTTCAGGATTTCCTGTTTCAGGAGGCGATGCCCAGTGGCCTGAAATGTCTTAAGGCCAATGGCGATGTTTTCCGATACGCCGTCCACGGTCTGCAATTCGGATAAAGGAGCATTTAGGACGCCCGCCATATTGCCAAAGCGCAGGAGGAGTTGCTTGGCGAGAGGTTTAACATCCCGGCGCGGGATAGCCATGAACAGGATCAGTTCAAGCATCTCGTAATCCGCGAGTGCATCAGGTCCGGACGCGACGAAACGTTGCCGCAGCCGGTCGCGGTGGCCGTGGTAATGGGGCGCGTCCTGCGTTTCCTGCTTCGCTTCCATACAGGATGGATATACGGAATTTCACATTTGGGGAAGATAGAAATATAATAAGAAACAAAGGTAATGCTTAATTATCCCGGTTCGAAATCGCCTTTATCCCTAACTCTTCTTGGCCATTTGTCTTGTATACGATCATCAGCCGGGTCGCCGCTCTCAGATGCCGGCTTGCCGGATGAAAAGGCGCGCAACGCTCTTTCTTTAGCCAATTGCAAAGGCTCTGACGCGTCTCTAAATGCTGTTAGAGATTCCGGTTTTCCCTGCTCTTGTTTGTCTTCACCGGTTTTTATTAATAAAGAGGCGAGAGGACGGCTGAGAAGTCTTCGTGTATTGCGTGTGGCTTCACTTTCTTTAAAGCTTGCCTCGTTTTCCAGCAAAGCTGGGTTTATCCCTGTAACTGTCACAATTTCTTTAAGGTGGTCAGCCACCATTGTGACATCACTGTCCCACTTTTCAATGATGCCTTGCCTGACCAAGCGTGTAAGGGCTGTATAAATTTTTGCTCTATCTTCACGCTGAAACTCAATATCGGATTCTTTAGGGACGGTAGGTTTGCTCGCATAAAATCTGGTGCCGTCATGTTGCCAGTTTACGGATGTTAATGTAGCCAGTTGACCTGCAATTTTTTGTTGTTCCGTATCCATGTTTTCAGTCATTTTCACCTCTATAATACGTAAATTATACAGGGTGGATTTTGCTATGTCAAATTAATATGGTGGTTTAGCAAGTCCTTGTGGCGACAGCGTAAATATCTCAAACCCCGTTTCTGTCACGCCAATCGTATGCTCGAATTGTGCAGACAGGGATTTGTCGCGAGTGACGGCGGTCCAGCCGTCTGACAGGACTTTGGTTTCCCAGCTTCCAGCATTGATCATGGGTTCTATGGTAAAGATCATGCCGGGTTCCAGAATCTCGCCCGTCTTCGGTTCGCCGTAATGGAGGACGGAGGGCGGGGCATGGAAGATTCGGCCAATGCCGTGGCCGCAGAAATCGCGCACGACAGAGAATCGGGCAGCTTCCGCTACCGTCTGGATGGCGTGGCCGATATCGCCGAGGGTTGCCCCGGGCTTTACCGCCTCAATGCCTGCCATCATCGAGTCATAGGTGACATCGACCAGTTTGCGGGCCTTTACGGATACCTTATCGCCGAACAGGTACATGCGGCTGGAATCCCCGTACCAGCCGTTCAGGATGACGGTCACGTCGATATTGGCGATGTCGCCGTTCTCCACCTTTTTCGGCCCGGGAATGCCGTGGCAGACGACATGGTTGATGGAGATGCAGGTGGATTTGGGATAGCCCTTGTAGTTTAGCGGGGCAGGGATGGCGTCGTGTTTCGTAATAAAATCATGACATAGCTGATCCAACGCCTCGGTCGTCACGCCCGGCACGCAATGCGGGGTGATGAAATCCAGCGTTTCCGCGGCCAGTTTCCCGGCCAGGCGCATATTGGCAAAATCTTCATCATTGTGAAGAAAAATGCCATCGGCGTTGAAGCGTGTATCGGCCTTATTACGGTTCATTCAATTGCCTTCTTGCTATCCGGCCAGCGCGTGCTTAAATAGGCGGGGCCTTAACAGAATGAATTAGCGGCATAAGCCGGTAATTGCAACCTTACCCTATCGCCAAGCCATGACCGAAGCTGCAAAAAAAGAGACATTTACCGCCGCGCTGGTGATTATCGGCAACGAAATCCTGTCCGGACGGACCCAGGACACCAATACGCCCTGGATCGCCGAGCGCCTGACGGGCAGGGGGATCGTGCTGTCCGAGGTGCGCGTGATCCCCGATATCGAGTCGGAAATCATCCATGCCGTGCGCGGCGTGCGGGAGAAATACGATTATGTGTTCACCACCGGCGGCATCGGCCCGACCCATGACGACATCACGGCACAAAGCGTCGCCCGCGCGTTCGATGTGGAGCTGGAACAGAATGAAGAGGCGTTTCGCGCGCTGGAACGGCATTACGGCATCGTTGAACTGACCCCGCCGCGCGCGAAGATGGCATTGATCCCGCAGGGGGCATCATTGATTCCCAACCCTGTCACGGCGGCGCCCGGTTTTATCATAGGCAATGTGCATGTCATGGCGGGCGTGCCGCGCATCATGCAGGCGATGCTGGATCATGTGCTGGGCACGATCGATGCTGGCAAGCCGATTTTATCGAATACCGTATCGTGCACCCTGACCGAAAGCGCGGTGGCGGAGGAGCTGACGGCGCTGCAGGCGCGGTATCCAAACGTGCAGATCGGCAGCTATCCGCATTACCGCGGCGGGGCGCTGGGGTTAAGCCTCGTGATGCGCTCGACGGATCCGGGCAATCTGGAGAAGGCGACGGAAGAACTGATCGCGATCATTCGAAAGCATGGGGATGAGCCAAGGACGCTGAGTCTGAAGACGGCGCCGGGGACGTAAACCATTATCACCGTCATCCTCCGGCTTGACCGGAGGATCCATGCGATGTTGAAACCAGTGTATAGATCCTCCGGTCAAGCCGGAG
>JBGAQU010000062.1:0-17161 GCA_044220535.1 Alphaproteobacteria bacterium
GACCACCCCGGCCTATCTGCAAGCCTTGGCCAAAAGCCTTTCCCAAGCTTGACGCGCTTGCTTGAGTCTCTATCATGGCTCTATGAAACTCACCTATCGCGATATCGAACCCTTTGTCCGCAAACCGGACCCAAGGGCGCGCGTCATTCTGGTCTATGGCCCTGATGCCGGACTGGTCAAGGAACGTGCTGCCGTCATGGGCAAAACCGTTGTCGCCGATCTGAACGACCCGTTTAACGCCGTGACCCTGACTGGCGATATGCTGTCAAACGATCCCGCGCGCCTGAATGACGAAGCCAACGCCATGTCCATGCTGGGCGGCAGCCGCCTGATCCGGATTGAAGATGCGGATGATGCGCTCACGCCGCTGATCAAGGATTATCTGGCCAACCCCAGCCCGCACAACCTTATCATCATTGAATGCGGCAATCTCGCTTCCAAATCGCCGTTGCGTGCCTTGTGCGAAAAATCAGACGCTGCGGCATCGGTGCCCTGCTATGTTGATGAAGGCCGCGACCTGGCGACGCTGATCCGGGATACGCTGCGCCAGAACGGCTATGGCATCGAACCCGACGCGCTGTCCTGGCTCGCTGTGAATATCGCAGGCGACCGCCAGCGTGTGCGCAGCGAACTCGATAAAATTGTGCTGTATATGGGACCGGTCGCCCCCGATGCGCAAAGCCAGCAACGCCCGCCGATTACCCTCGCCGATATCCTCGCCTGCTGCGGCGAAGCTGGTGCCGAAGGTTTGGACGATCTCGCCAATGCCGTCGCCTCGTCCCAGGCGGAACAGGCGCTGCGCTGCTATAATCGTTTGCTGCAGGAAGGTGTCGCCGCCGTCGCCATGCTGCGCGCCATGCAATCCCATTTCCGCCGTCTTCACATTACCCTGGCGCGGATGGAACAGGGTTTTAACCTTGAAGAAGCCATGCGTAAACTGACCCCCGCCGTTTTCTTCAAACAACAAGACAGCTTCAAGGCCCAGCTCCGCCGCTGGACTCCTGGCCAAATCGAAAATTTGATGCAAAGACTGGCCGCCCTCGAAGCCCAGACCAAACAAACGGGCACGCCTGTAGAAACCCTTTGCGGCCAGGCCATCCTCTCCATCAGCCGCGCCCGGGCATAAAAAGGCCCCTGCTTGGGGCCTTTGTTTACATCGTTCGTGTCTTGCTCAACGTCAGCAATCTCAGAATTTCATCCAGTTGGTCGAGCGACCGGAAATCGATTTTCAGCGCCCCCGCACCCTTGCCGCGCACATCCACCGTCACCTTCATCCCCAGCGCCGCCGACATTTCCGCCTCCAGCGCCAGCGTATCGATGTCCTTCTCGGGCTTCATGCCGGATGATAAAGACCGCCCCGCGCTCTGCGACGCCAGCTTTTCCGTCTCCCGGACATTCAGGCCTTTGGACAGGATCTGCTCCATCAACGCTTCAGGATTGTCGGAGGTGATCAGCGCGCGCGCATGACCCGCCGAAATCTTGCCTTGTCGAATTTGCGTCTGCACGCTGTCCGGCAGGTTCAGCAAGCGCACCATATTGGCGATATGGCTGCGGCTTTTGCCAAGCGCCGCAGCCAGTTTTTCCTGCGTATGGCCGAACTCATCCATCAGGCGGCGATAGCCTTGCGCCTCTTCCAGCGCATTCAGGTCTTCCCGCTGCAGGTTTTCAATCAGCGCCACTTGCAACGCCGTCACATCGTCATAATTGCAAACGATTACAGGAACTTCGTGCAATTGCGCTTTTTGCGAGGCGCGCCAGCGGCGTTCCCCCGCGATAATCTCAAAGCGCCCGGCTTTTCCCGGCCTTTCACGCACCAGGATTGGCTGCAGCACGCCATGAACGGCAATCGATTCAGATAGCTCTGTCAACGTCGCGGGATCGATATCCCGGCGCGGCTGGAATGTGCCGGGCTCCAGCTGGTCGACGCCCATCATGCGGCGGCCGCCGGCAGACGGCGCATCCTTTGAAGACGGTGCCGGTGCGCTGCCTTGTGTTTCTTCATCGTCAAACAAGGCCGACAGGCCGCGGCCAAGCCCGCGCTTTTTGGTCTTCTGCGGTTTATCCATGGGATTGTTCCTTTTAAAAGAAATCAGGCGGCTTGCGCGCTGATGCCGCGCTCACGTTTCAAAACTTCGCTGGCCAGATGAATATAGGCCTGCGCGCCCGGGCTGCTCATATCATAGACCATGGCCGGAAGGCCGAAGGACGGCGCCTCCGAAACCCGGACATTGCGCGGGATCACGGTGTTGTAAACCTTGTCGCCGAAAAACTTGCGGACATCGCTCGCCACCATCGTCGACAGATTGTTGCGCTTGTCGAACATGGTCAGCAGCACGCCATGGATATCAAGGTCAGGATTATAGTGCTTGCGCACACGCTCAATGGTTTTGACCAGATGGCTTAAGCCTTCCAGCGCGAAAAATTCACATTGCAAAGGAACCACGATTGCATCCGTCGCTACCAGCGCGTTCAGCGTCAGCAGGCTTAACGATGGCGGGCAGTCAATGATCACGTAATCATAGCTCATGGCAATGCGCAGGGAATCGCGCAGACGGTATTCACGGCGCTTGGCCGGAACCAGCTCGATTTCAGCACCCGACAAATGCATGGAGGACGGCACAACGAACAATCCCGGCACTTTCGTTTCAACCGCCGCGTCTTCCGCGGTGATCTCTCCGAACAAAAGGTCATAGGTGCTCGCTTCGATATCCGAACGGCGAACACCCAGTCCCGTGGACGCATTGCCTTGCGGGTCCAGATCCACCAGCAACACCTTTTTACCGACAGCGCACAGTCCGGTTGCCAGGTTAATGGCCGTCGTCGTTTTACCGACCCCGCCTTTTTGATTGGCAATTGCCAGGATCCGGGGAGCCTGATTCTTTACAAGCGCGCGACTCTGCCCACTTTTATCGGTCAAAGGATGACGGGGGGGCTGTACGGTCATGGTCAATGCCTGTGCCTGAATATTAAGGGATTGTTAAGATTTATAATGGCAAAAATTAGTCACTCTGGCAAGGTAAAAGCCGTATCCGCGACTAATCCCTTTTAGACAAATGAGAGATTTTTAGAATCCGGCCCTCTTGATCCGTATGGCTGGGATGAATTTTAACCTTAAAGGAAAACTGGCTTTCTGCCTGCTTTATCTCATCGTCTGCCTTTTTGCCTTTGGGGAACAGCATAACAACTTCGTTATTAAGCTGTGCATAAGGTAGGGAAAAGCTGAGAAGATCCTGTAGAGAAGTCAGCGCACGGGCCGTAATCAAGTCAATTACAACTGGTACAACAGCCTCAATTCGCTCATTGATAATATGAACAGCTATGCCTGTTTCACGTGAAACGGTCTTTAAGAAACTACATTTTTTGCTATCTGACTCTATTAATGTAACAGCCAAATCCGGCCTGGCCATGGCGATCGCCAAACCTGGAAACCCCGCCCCACTACCCATATCTAATATGCTTTTGGTATTTTGGGGGATGAGCGGAATGAGTTGAAGAGAATCGAGAAAGTGCCTCTCCCAAGCCTGATCAAGTGTAGACGGGCTAACCAGATTAACCGCTTTCTGCCATTTTAAGAGTAAGGCTTGATATTGGCGCAAACGATCTTCTGTTTCACGTGAAACGTCAGGGATAGGCATCTCAGGCAACTTTCCTGGATTCGCCCTTTTTGACGTAGCGAAGAAGCGTTGTAAGAGCGGCCGGTGTCATGCCTGGAATCCGGGATGCCGCGCCCAGCGTGGATGGCTGTGCGGCTTTCAACTTGGTCTTAACCTCATTGGATAGGCTTCCCACTTCATCATAATTCAATGTAGCCGGGATGGTTAATGCTTCATCCCTGCGAAAAGCCTCAACATCGGCCTCATGCCGATACATATAACCGGAGTAAACGGCATCGGCATAAAGCTGTTCCTTTAAAGGTGCCGCAATAGATCCAAGCTCAGGCCAGATTCTAATAACCTCATCCCAACCCATGTCAGGATAGGCCAGAAGGTCAAGCGCCGAACGGCGAACGCCATCCAGCTTCACCTTCACGCCCTTGGCTTCCAGCTGATTGGGTGTCGCAAGGGACGCTTGTGCCAATTTTCGAGCAGCACAAAGATCCAAAGATTTCGCCTGCCATGCGTCTCGGCGTTCTTCCCCGACACATCCCAGATCAATGCCTTTTTCCGTCAGCCGTCGATCGGCATTATCCGCACGCAAATGCAATCGATATTCCGCCCGGCTGGTAAACATGCGATAAGGCTCGGATGTCCCCCGCGTAATCAAATCATCAATTAATACGCCGATATAGGCGTCTGCACGATCCAGTGTAAAATCATGATTTCCGCCACAGGATAAAGCCGCATTCAATCCCGCCATCAACCCCTGCGCACCGGCCTCTTCATAGCCGGTCGTCCCATTGATCTGTCCAGCCAGGAACAGTCCGGATAATCTTTTGCTTTCCAGCGTCGGCTTCAAATCACGCGGATCGCAATAATCATACTCAATAGCGTACGCCCACTGGATCACTTCGGCTTTCTCAAAGCCGGGTATGGTTTTCAGCATGGCAGCCTGCACATCAATTGGGAGTGCGTTGGAAATACCATTCGGATAGATGGTGAAATCGTCCAGCCCCTCAGGTTCCAGGAAAACCTGGTGCCTTGACTTCTCTGCAAACCGCACGACTTTGTCTTCGATGGACGGGCAATATCGAGGGCCCGTTCCATGGATCTGGCCGGAATACATCGGCGCGCGATGCAAATTGTCACGAATGATTCTATGAGTGTTTTCAGTTGTATACGTGATGTGGCAATCGATTTGTGGCACTTTTACGGCTTCGGTTAAAAACGAAAACGGTACGGGCGGATCATCCGCCTTTTGCGCCTCAAGTCCTGTAAAATTAATCGTGCGCCCATCAATCCGTGCCGGCGTCCCGGTTTTAAGCCGCCCCAGCGGAAACCCCAGTTTTTCCAATGTCAGCGCCAATCCCACAGAAGGCGCATCGCCCACGCGTCCGGCAGGAATTTTTTCCTCTCCCCTATGGATCAATCCACGCAGGAATGTACCTGTCGTCAGCACCGCTGCACCGCAAGTGTACGTCTCTCCATCGCTGGCAATAACGGCTGTCAACTGACCGTCTTTAATAACCAGATCCTCGGCAGAAGCCTCGATCAATGTCAGATTGGGATAATCGCCTAAAATCGCCTGCATCGCCTGTCGGTAAAGCTTCCGGTCAGCCTGCGCCCGTGGCCCGCGCACCGCCGGGCCCTTGGATGCATTCAGCATACGGTATTGGATCCCGGCCTGATCGGTCACGCGCCCCATCAGCCCGTCCAGCGCGTCGATTTCCCGCACCAGATGCCCCTTGCCCAACCCGCCAATCGCGGGATTGCAGGACATCGCGCCAATCGTATCGAGCTTATGCGTCATCAACGCCGTTTTCGCGCCCATGCGCGCAGCAGCCGCAGCAGCTTCGCAGCCCGCATGCCCCCCGCCGATCACAATGACGTCAAACGCAGTTTTCATGGCCTTTTTATACAGGAAGCACGGCAATACTTCCAGTTTCACAAGGCGCACAGACTGTGTACGGTAAGTCCTGTTAGACAGACCCATAAGGAATCCAATGCTCGAAAATCTGTTCGACCTGTCCTTGCAACGCACCCGGCAACAGGCTTTTGGCTTTTATATAGCTTATACTTTGCTTTGCATTGTTCTTGCTGCAGTCATCTCTGCCATTCTGATTGGCGCTAATTTGGTTGAACACAACACACAGCATGACATCTACGAAACTAGCAAATTAACGGCACAGCTTATAACGCCATTTTATTGTGTCATTCTGTCCGGGCTGATCTTGCAGAAAAAGGAAATGCTTACCGTAAAATCATTCTTGTTCGTTATCCTGGCCGGTCTCCTTGGATCGCTCAGCGGCCTGATTGGCATGATCGTCCCCGCGTGGCTCACCACGAAACCCGCGCCGAAAACACGCTGGTTCTGATTTATTTGCCGATGCAGAAATCGCGGAAGATCATGTCGAGCAAATCCTCGACATCGACGCGCCCCGTGATGCGGCCAAGTGAGCGTACCGCCAGCCGCACATCCTCCGCCATCAGTTCAGGCAGGCGCGCCTGCAATGCGCGCTGCAACGAATCGACCGCTTCATTCAGCGCGGCGCGGTGACGTTCACGCGTCAAGGCGGGCGCCGTACGTTCCCCGACCAGTTTCGCAATCGTCCGTGTCAGTGTATCGACAAGATCATCGACGCCGATACCGGTCAGCGCTGAAACATTCAAACCGTCTTTACGCTTGGCGAGATCCGCCTTGTTGTAAACGACGATACTTTTTTCATCCCGCAACGCGTTGGTCGCTTCATCTTCTTCCCGGCTGGCGTCAAACACCAGCAAACGAAGATCGGCATTCTTCGCACGGTGCAAGGCGCGTTTCATGCCTTCACTTTCAATCGCGTCATGACCATACCCTGACAAAAATCCGGGCCGCAGTCCCGCCGTATCCGCCAGCGTCACCGGATACCCGTTCAGATTCAAATGCACCTCGATCACATCGCGCGTCGTGCCCGCCATATCGGAAACAATCGCCACGTCGCGGCGGCTCAGTACGTTCACAAGGCTTGATTTCCCAGCATTTGGTGCGCCGATCACCGCCACCTGAACCCCGTCACGCAGAATTTCACCACGGCGATTGTCACTTAGGTGATCGGCAATTTCGCGTTTGATATTTTCAAGTTTCGGGCGCACCGCATCCACCACGCCGCCCGGCAAATCCTCGTCCGGGAAATCGATATCGGCTTCGACATGCGCAAGGTGATGCGCCAGTTCATTCGTCCAACCCTGATAAAGATCGGCGAGCGCGCCGCCCATTTGCTGCAGCGCCTGCTCTTTCTGCAGCGATGTTTCCGCGTTGATCAAATCGGCGATGGCTTCTGCCGCCGTCAAATCCATGCGCCCGTTTTCGAATGCGCGCCGCGTAAATTCCCCCGGCTCCGCCAGCCTGTGTCCCTCAAGCTGCGACAGGGCATCAAGCATGGAGTCAATCACCGCCCGCCCGCCATGCAGATGATATTCGGCCACATCCTCGCCTGTGAAACTCGCGGGCGCCTTGAACAGCAGCACCAGCGCCCGGTCGATCGTTTCCTGTGAAACAGGATGGATCAGGGTGCGCAGCGCCGCTTCACGGATCTTCAACTTTTTCGCACAGAGCTTCATCAGCCCGGTCTCGGCCTCCGGCCCGGACACGCGCACCACCGCCACGCCGGATTTCCCGGGCGGCGTCGCCAGCGCATAAATTGTGTCCTGAAAAGAAGCCATGGCTTTTGCGGTCAACCCTGGTTCTGCGGCATGCCCATCTGGCCCCAGAACATCTTCTGCAATTCGCCCCAGCCCTGCACCGTCGCCGGCATCCATGTCTTGATAAAGGTTTCGGGATCCAGCGTCTGGATATTCTCCCGCATTTTCTCCTCCAGCTCCTCCATCATCCGGTCCTGCATCGGGGCGATATCCGGCAGGCCGAAAAATGATCGCGCCTCTTCCGGGGTGCATTCGACATTCATTGTGAACTTCATGGCATGAATTCCTTCGCTATATGGCCATCGCTGATATCACAGGGTATAAAGGGTTTCGATGCGGAAATCGAGAACACCCGCATTTTTATATTGACAAGATCGTATCATTGTAGTAATACACTAACACAAGGAGCATGAAATGCCCGGGCGAGACGACAGGGAGCCTGTAACGAAAAAAGGCGGAGGTGAGGGTGCGTATATTGAAAAACTACTGGCGGAAGATCGCCGCAGGGCTTTGTTTGAAGCCATTGTCGAGCTGCGCAATGTCGAGGAATGCCTTGATTTCATGGCCGATCTCTGCACCCCGCGCGAACTGGACGATTTCGCCGAACGCTGGCTTCTGGCCCGCCTTCTTGATCACGGCCATATGTCCTATCGTGATATCAGCGCCGCAACCGGCGCCAGCACGACCACGGTCGGCCGCGTCGCCCGCTTCCTGCAGCAGGAAGATCATAAAGGCTACCGCATGGTCCTCGACCGCCTGGACGGGGCGCTGACCCATGGGACAAGAAACCGCCGCTGAATTCTGTCTTGCCATACCCAAGAAGGGCCGCCTGAAAAACGCCTTTGCCGAAGTCATGGAAATGGCCGATTTGACATACGCGCCTATCGCCCAGCGCCGTGACGTCGGGACACTGGTTGACAGAACCTCCGAACTCCCTGCCATAAAGGCGCGCACCCTGGGCCAGGTCGATAGTCTGCGCCGTCTGCGTGAGCGCGTTGTGGGTCTGGCCGTTGTCGGTCTCGATGCCTTGAACGAATTCAATTGTGCGGCGGGGTGTGACGATTTTGTATCGGAACCGCTGAATGCCTCCGTCTGCGCCATGTGGATCGCCGCGCCCCAGTCCAGCCCCATCAGGAACTGGGCCGACCTATCCGGTAAACGCGTCGCGACATCCTATCCCGCCACGCTGAAAGACGCGCTCGCCAAAAACAATATCAGCGGTGTTGAAATCGTTGAATTCGATGGCGGTGTCGAGGAATCGATCGATATGGGCCTGGCCGACGCCGTTTGCGACCTGGTGGATACAGGCGGAACGCTAAGGGCCAACAACCTCGTCCCCTGTCTGAAAGTCTACGACAGCAGCGCTATGCTGGTGCGCTTGGCCGATCAGGCGGAAACCCCGCTTATCCGCGCGGTTTCCCAGCGTCTGAAGGACGCCGCCGAAACCGTTTCATCCTATGCCGCTCCATCCCTGCGCCACGCGGCCTGATATAAAAACATCTTGCCCCCGCCGCTTCATCGTCTAGACTTCTCGCGATAGCTTTGAATTGAGAGGTCACCTCCAGCCATGCCCGATATCACCCTGCCCGCCCGTGACGGCGGTTCGTTTTCAGCCTATATCGCCATGCCTGCCAAGCTTCCGGCGCCGGTCGTGATCCTGATCCAGGAAATTTTCGGCGTGAATGCGGAAATGCGCGGCAAATGCGACGAATATGCGGCCGCCGGTTATATCGCCGTCTGCCCGGACCTGTTCTGGCGTCTGGAGCCGGAGGTACAATTGACCGACCGGACCAAGGCCGAATGGGACAAGGCGCTCGATCTCCTGAACCGTTTCGATATCGATCAGGGTGTGGAGGATCTGCGCGCCACCGAACACACCTTTAAAGGACATGCGCAATCCACAGGCAAGGTCGGCTGTGTCGGTTATTGCCTGGGCGGAAAGCTCGCCTATCTGATGGCAACGCGCACCCATATCGATTGCGCGGTCAGCTATTACGGCATCGGCCTGGAACAATTGCTCGGCGAAGCGCAAAAAATAGAAAAGCCGCTCATGCTCCATATCGCGGAGAAGGATAAATTTTCCTCCGATCAGGCGCGTAAGAAAGTTCTGGCCGGCCTTGGAAAAAATTCCCTGGTTACGCCTCATGTCTATCCCGGCGTCGATCATGCGTTTGCGCGCACGGGCGGCGAACACTACGATAAAAACATGGCAACGCTGGCCGACAGTCGCACGAAGGATTTTCTCGCCAGAACCCTCTCCGGCTCATAAAGGCTTTCGTGGAACCCCTCCCGCAACAGCTGCTTGACCAGAGCCTTGGTAAAGTCCGCCAGCTTTTCAGGGGCAATGGCGTCGCCGATGATAAGATCCTGCTGAAATCCTTTGATGGCGGCATTCTGGATTTCGAGGCCTTCGTCACATGGCGCGTGACACACACAATCTCCGAAAAACATATGTCGGGCCAACAGAAAGGGCGCGTCGTTGCCTCCGAGGCACAGCTGCGCCTCGATATTCAGCGCATGGCCGGCCATGCCGGGCACGACCCGGTTTTTCGCGACGCGGTGAAGGAACAGCTCCAGGCCCGCAAAGATACAGGCTTTGCCTCGAACGGTGAAACCATTGCCCCGAAAGCCCTGACTCAAACCCTGGTCGTGCACAAACCATGCGCCTCTTGCCAAGGCAGCAAGGCCGTATCATGCGAAGCCTGTTACGGCAGCGGGCAGACGCCATGCCTTAAATGCGATGGGCGCCGCGAAATGCCCTGCACCGCCTGCAATGGCGCCTGCACCGTGCCGTCCAATAACGGGCGCATTTCATGTCCGCGTTGCTCGGGCAGCGGCAGGACATGGTGCACCTTTTGCAAAGGCACGGGAAAAACCGCATGCCGCAAATGCCAGTCCGCTGGTCGCATTGCCTGCCGTAATTGCGGTGGCTCCGGCGTACACAGCCTTGTCGCAACGCTACAGTTCAGCCTGACCAGCGCCTTTGTCTACGATCGCGATTATGTTCCTCAGGCCGCGCAGGGCGCGATCGATTCAAGATTGTCGACAATGCTGACAGATGCGGATATCAGTTTTATCGAAGATCCCGTCCGTCTGGCCGAACTGCAGCAACAACCGGATTCAACACAGCTCATCATTCCTTATCGCGTCCGGCTGCCCTTCGGTAATATTGTGTTCAGCATCGCAGGGCATGACGTCGCGGCGCGCCTGTTTGGCAAACAGGGTATGCTGCTCGACATGCCGCCTATCCTTGAAAAAATGGCGGGTAAAGGGCTGAAGAATCTCGCGGCTCTTTCAGCCACGCCAAAACATGCATCGAAATCCATGAAAGACGCGATGCGTTATCGCCTGGTGGCGGATATCGTCCATACCGCCGCTCTCAATCCGCCCGCGCGTGCGTTCCGCCTGCTGCACACGAAATATATGTTTGGTGTGCGGGACAAAACCTTAAAGTCCAGCCTGGGTAATGCCTATCGCGGCATTGCCCTCCTGACACGCATGTCAAAACTCTCCGGGATCGCCGCGGGACTGGCGGCGGCATCAACCCTGTACGCTGTCTGTTATATCGGCCCTTTAAAATCTGCGTTCGTTGCATCATTGCCCGATACGCCTTTCACGCAGGACAGCGCGGATATCGGTATTGCACTGGGTGGAATAATACTGGCGACGATCATAATCCAGTCTATAACCAGCCATGCCTTGCGCAGCATCTTTCCGCAGGGTCAAAAAAACCAACGGAAAATATCGTCTAAATGGCGGACAAGCCTGCTCTGGGGCTTCACGGCGGGTATGATAGCTTATGGCATTGTGCTGTATGTCACGCAGGCAACGGGCCAGACAGTTCCTCTGTGGTTTACAGGCTTGTTGGACTTGCTGACGGGTTAAACCTACTGGTTCATACGCTGGAAGAAATCGTCGTTCGATTTCGTGTCCTTCATCTTGTCCAGCAGGAATTCGACCGCATCCACCGTGCCCATCGGGTTGAGGATACGGCGCAATACCCACATCTTCGCCAGCGCATCCTTGCCGACCAGAAGCTCTTCTTTTCTGGTGCCGGATTTCTGGATATCGATCGCCGGGAACACACGCTTGTCGGAAATCTTGCGCTCCAGCACGATCTCGGAGTTGCCGGTACCTTTGAATTCCTCGAAGATCACCTCGTCCATCCGTGATCCGGTCTCGATCAGCGCCGTCGCGATGATGGTCAAAGATCCGCCCTGCTCGATATTCCGCGCCGCGCCGAAAAAGCGTTTCGGACGTTGCAGCGCGTTGGCGTCGACACCGCCGGTCAGGACTTTACCCGAGGACGGCACAACCGTGTTGTACGCACGCGCCAGGCGCGTGATGGAGTCCAGCAGCACGATCACATCGCGCTTGTGTTCGACCAGGCGCTTGGCCTTCTCCATCACCATTTCCGCCACCTGCACGTGACGTTGCGCCGGCTCGTCGAAGGTTGATGAAATCACTTCACCGCGCACGGACCGCGCCATATCGGTCACTTCCTCAGGCCGTTCGTCGATCAGAAGAACGATCAGATAGGCCTCGGGATGATTGGCGGCGATGGAATGCGCGATATCCTGCAGCAATACGGTTTTACCTGTCCGCGGCGGCGCGACGATCAGCGCCCGCTGACCGAAACCGAGAGGAGCCACCAGCTCGATCACGCGCTGTGAATTGGCTTTTTTGGTTGGGTCGTCCAGCTCCAGCTTGATCTTGCGGTCCGGATATAAAGGCGTCAGGTTGTCGAAATTGATGCGGTGACGGGTTTTTTCCGGCGTCTCGCCATTGATCGACCCGACCTTCAGCAGGGCGAAATACCGTTCGGAATCCTTTGGCGCGCGAATTTCGCCTTCGATAATATCACCGGTGCGCAGGCCGAACCGGCGGACCTGGGATGGGGAAACATAAATATCGTCTGGTCCCGGCAGATAGTTTTCTTCCGGCGCTCTTAAAAACCCGAATCCGTCCTGCAATACTTCCAGAACACCCGTGCCCGAAATTGGCACCGCCTGATCCGCCAGTTGCTTCAGGATCGCGAACATCATGTCCTGCTTGCGCATCGCGGTGCAGTTTTCGATATTGAGCTCTTCCGCAAACGCCAGAAGTTCGGCGGGGGATCGTACTTTTAGTTCCTGAAGATTCATTGGGGGATGCCGTTTTAAGGATTGATGGGGGAGGGGGTTTAAAAGATCAGAGCGCGAGGTCTCGAAATTCCATATGTGTATGTATGATGTCTTTGAAGAAAAACAATTTTTCGTTCTAAAAACTCCCGCGGGGTATGGGCCAAATGCCCTGTTTTATCGCCCGAAATTTAAGGAATTTTTGTAAAGACAAGGGTTTTATAGCCATTTAAGGTTGGAGAGTCAAACATTTTTACAAAATTGTGTTGATTATGTTTAAGATATTAAGTCATTGTAAGAAAAATTATTAATAAAATGCAGGGACTAGACCATGGAAAAAGCCGGAAACATATCGGCCGAACTTGAAAACGATCTTCATGAAGAAGATGTGCCGGCCGATCTTTATGACGATCCCATGCGCCATGAACGTTCCATGAATCTGGTAAAAGACGCGCTCGCTTATATTTTGTCGTTTTGTTACGGGTCTGAAGAAAACGATATAAATAACCTTCTCTACAATATTCATATGAGCATCCGGACGGATAAAGACGGCCGTCCCACAGCCTTGATAATTCACCCCATTGCCGTTCACGAAAATGATTTGCTTGGTTTCCCTGAACTCTCTCCTCACATAGATGCGTTTTTATCGGATGTCTCCGACTATGCCGAAGAATATGAGGTTGGGCTTTTTGTCCAAGGAAACGCCATTGAATTTGAACACCCCATAGAATTAACAAAGCTCTTGGCGTTCATAGCTCGTCACAACGAGGTCAGAACTTTGGATGAGGTTGGGCTCGATACGCTCGATGAAGGGGCGTATGAAGAAGGAGGCGACATCAAGCTTTCAGAAATCTTTAATACAGTTTCCTCGAAAGGTGCGCTTTGCAAAGCTGACCTCCTCAAGGATCAGGAAAGCGCGGAGGTATTTATGAGGCGGATTCCGGCCCGCAATTACACGAGTCCCAATCATATGAATTTCGTGGCTTATGGACTGCATGCCGATCATATAACCGTTCTGGATTACGATCTTGAAGAAATCGTGACCGCCGCTCAGCAAGAATGGGGCGGGGATGGCGGGCCGCTTTATAATCCGTTATGCCTCATGAATTAAAATGGCTCCACCACCGCCATGATGACAATGATGATCATCAACACGGCCGGAACTTCGTTCCAGATTTTATAAAACTTCGCGGGCCTGACATTTGCGTCGTTTGCAAATGTCTTCCGCCAGCGCGCGAACACCATATGCAGCACACTCATCAAAACGACAGCCATAAGTTTCACGTGAATCCACCCGTGCTGCATTAATGCGGGATTCGCCGCCATCATGCAAAGGCCGAACACCCAGGCCGCGCCCATCGCCGGGTTCATGATGATGCGCAACAGCCGCGCCTCCATCACCTTCAACGTCTCCGACAATTCCGATCCTTTCTGCGCATCGGCATGATAGGCAAACAGGCGCGGCAGATACAGCAGCCCCGCCATCCACGCGATCACCGCGATAATGTGGCCCGCCCTTAAAATCTGGTAATGCTGCATCAAGAATTCAGACATGGTCAATCCTTTCAGTTTTTTAAACCGGCATCGCCGTCGCATCCTGCAAACAACACTGGCGCATGCTGGCCGGGCACAATCTCGCCCCGCCATCCGGCAAAACACGGCCTGAATCCAGATGCGACAGCACCATGGTTTTCAGGCCCTGGATAAACGCATCGCCAATGCCCGCCGTCTCCACCCGCGCAAAATCCGGCACGCCCAGTTCTTTCGCCAGGTGCCTATACTCAATCTCAATCTCCACCAGCGTCTCCACATGTTCGCTGACAAAGGCGTGCGGGTAAATCACCACCGGAACTTGGTCAGCCGCCGCTTTTTCCAGCGCTTCCGTCGTCGAAGGCCCGATCCATTTCAACCGCCCCACCCGGCTCTGGTAACAGATCTGCCAGTCAAGATCCGGAATATTCAGCGCCTGCGCGATGCGTTTCGCGGACTCTTCGCATTGCCATTGATACGGATCGCCCGCTCTTACAATGTTTTCAGGCAATCCATGCGCGGAGAACAACAGGCGTGGCGCCTTGCCCGACCGTTTGCGTATGTCTTCATAAACCGGCGCAATACGTTGCGCGGACATGCCGATAAACCCATCCTGGAACGGGTAACAGCATATGGCGCTGGCGGGCACCGATAATCCAACTGCCGCACAAGCCTTCTTCCAGGATTGAAACGAAGACCGCGTCGTCGTCGTCGAATATTGCGGATACAGCGGCAACAGAACGACACGCTCCGCCCCCCATGCCTTCACCGCCTTCGCCACGTCACCCGCCATCGGGTGCCAGTACCGCATGCAAATAAAGCTTTTGAATGCATGCTCGCCGCCAGCGCTCAATGCCTGTTCCAGCGCCCTGCCCTGCGCCTCGCTGTTTTTCAGCAACGGCGATGTCCAGTTCAGCAATTGATAGCTGTCGCCCGCCTCCTTCCGCGTGCGCTTCGACGCGATGCGCCGCGCGACAAACCGGCGTAAGAAACCCGGCAGGCGAATGATGTTCGGATCGGTGAAGAAGTTATACAGGAACGGCTCGACCGATTCCTTCGCGTCCGGCCCGCCGAGATTGAACAGCACGACGGCGGTTTTCATGATTATCCCCTCAACAGCCGCGCCAGCTGTGCGACATGGTCCGGCGGCGTTTCCTTGATCACGCCGTGGCCCAGGTTGAACACAAACGGGCCGCCGCCCAGATGCGCGCAGATATGTTCCGTCGCCAGCGTCAGCGCATCACCCCCCGCCAACAGACAAACGGGGTCCAGATTGCCCTGCACCGGCAGCACGGATTGTAACGTTGACGCCGCCCATTTCACCGGCACGGTCTGGTCGATCGACACCGCCGTCACGCCGGTTTCACGCGCGTAGGTCTGGATGTTCGGCCCCGCCCCGCGTGGAAACCCGATCACCGGAATATGCGGATAGCTGTGTTTCAGCGCGGCGGCGATTTTGCGCGTCGGCGCGATCACCCAGCGCCGGAACTGCGTTTCGTCCAGCACGCCGGCCCAGCTGTCGAACAGCTGCACGGCTTCTGCCCCCGCCCGGATCTGCGCCTCCAGATACTGGATCGTCGCCTCCGTCACCACGTCGATCAGGCGGCCAAACCCCGCCGGGTCCTGCAAGGCCCGCAGCCGCGTCGCATGAAAATCCCGGCTGCCGCGCCCTTCGACCATGTAACACGCGACCGTCCAGGGCGATCCAGCGAACCCGATCAGCGCCGCACTGCCGAAGCCTTCGCGCTGCATACCGGAGCGGATGGTTTTGATCGTCTCCATCACCGGCGCCACCACGCGCTCGAAATGACTTTGGACCATCAGCACATCTTCGCCCGGCTGTACCGGGTTCAGCCGCGGCCCCTCCCCTTCTTCGAACCTGACATCGCGGCCCAGCGCATGCGGCACGACCAGGATATCCGAAAACAAAATCGCCGCATCCATGCCGTACCGGCGCAAGGGCTGCAGCGTCACCTCCGCCGCCAGGTCCGGGTTGTACACCAGGTCCAGGAACGATCCCGCCTTTCCGCGGATCTCCCGATACTCCGGCAGATACCGCCCCGCCTGCCGCATCAGCCAGAAGGGCGGCCGCGCGGCTACCTTTCCGCCCAGCGCGTTCAAAAACGGTTTGTCGTCCCTTGATGCGGGAACACTCTGTCCTGACAATGCGTTCATACCGGATGCATAAAAGCAGACCTCTATCCTTTAAAAAAGTCTTTTTTAAAAGAAGGTAGATGGTAGATAGGCCCTGTGAATTGCGTGGATGACATCTTCGCCTGCCTTCCATCCACATACGCAACGCCCATCCCGCATCTGTATTCATGGTGCGCCCGACTCTTATCCCCATGACTCCCATCCATGCCTTTTCGCTTCTGAACAGACTCATAAGCCATCTTTTTATCTGTTCCCCGATCCGGGATAATTCGATGCACCTCCTTATCAGGCCGTTTCGCCCGTGGAAGTCCACAGGGCGATGGGGATAAATTACATCCGTTTTGTACCGAATCGGTAAGGGGTTGCGCGTTACGAGTTGCGAGTTACGGATAAAAACCGTACTCTTGCGTAACCCGTAACTGGCAACGCGTAACCCCTTATATCCCCCATGCTCCAGGACGCCTTTTACAAACCCGATATCGCCGAGGCCGCAATCATGCTGAAGGATGCGGCCCCCCATTTCCCCGGCCTGGCGCTGGAACCGGACGGCACATCCCTGCTCGCCTATGACCTGCCATTCTACCCCGGTTACCGCCTGGTGGAAATCACGCGGGCGGATAATGTGCCCCTGCTGAAGCGCATGGTCGTCTATAAACCGGGCGGCGTCACCGTGCTGGACTGGACCAACGCGCCCATCTACCGCCTGAATGCGGCAGCGCCCCTCACCCTCACCCTCGAATCCGCGCCGGATTACGTGCGCTTTTTCTTCTCCTGCACCCGCGGCCGTCACGGCGCGTTCCATATCGTCGAAAGCGCGGGCGACATCCCGTGGCGGGAGGAACCGCCCGCCACCGCGCGCAAGGCCGTGGCCCGCATGATCCAGCCGGTCCAGGTGATCGCCGATAACGGCAACGGCGCCTTCGACCTGTTCGCCTGCATGGTCTTTAAAACCGCCCTGTTCCGCGCCACCATCCGCGTCGCCAGAAACGGGAATGTGACGGTGCAGGGCGAGGAATTGCTGGCCGAGGACATGCCGGTGCGGGATATGGCGCTGGGCGTCTGACCCGGCATATCAGTTCG
>JBGAQU010000063.1:0-16746 GCA_044220535.1 Alphaproteobacteria bacterium
ATGGGGTGTTACATCATGGTATTACAATTCAGTGCGGCCGAAGGCAACATGGCCACCGTCAAACTGGGCGCCGATCTGTATGAGGTCGACGATATCCATGGCGTGACCGAAGGCCTGACCGGTTCGGGGAACCTGAATTACCTAGTCCTGCAATCTGGCCAGACCGATGAAATGCGCCGTACCGCCGACCCATTCGATATCCGCCAGGGTAATTTGTGGTTCCCTGAAGGCAATCTGTCTTCGCTGGGTGCAAACCCGCACGGCCTGCAACAGGTTGGTCTGGGCGATAGCTATGGCACCAACCCCGCCTATGACACAAACGACCGTGGCGGCAGCCATTTGATCAATGGCGGGTTGGATAGCAGAAGTTCATCATCCGCGTTCGATTCACTGAATTCCTATATATCCGCTACCGATCACGATTCATCCCGTCTCGACATTCAGAATTCCAGCAACCGTGAATTTTCCAGCGTGTTTGAAAGCATTCGCGGCAACGGTGATAACGGTCTGGATGGCCGGGATGGTGAAGGGCATGACGGACGCGATGGCCGCGATGGCAAGGATGGCGTCAGTCCAGAACCACCAATGCCTCCGCCTGATCCGCCCAATCCTGATCCCGATCCTGACTCCGATACAGATTTGAACGTTCACCTGAATGACGGTCTGATCAACGGCGATATCGGCGTGCTGCTGGATCCGGTCGAAAAAATAGTTGGCGATATCGACATAGATATCAAAAACGGACTCGATCTCTCACCGGTTCTTTCGGGCAACCTGCCTAATGTTGGCCTGGGTGTTGATGCATTGCTGCTTGGCACGCATCTGCCTTTGATCGACACCGCGCCTATTCTGAATCCAATCACGAATAACGTGAATGGATTGCTGGATACGTTGCACCCAGTAACCACTCCGGTTCTCGATACGGTCACGGGCTTGCTTCCGGACCAAGTCACTGATGTTTTAACAGGCATGAACAGCAACGGCGATCATGATCTGGTTTTAAACATGGGCGATAATATTCTGAATCTGCCTTTAATCCAGGGTGGCCTTGAAATTCCTCTCGATCCGCTGGAATCCATTACAGGTGATATCGACCTGACGCTGTCACCTGACCTGACCCTGCTCAGTGATGGTTCGCTTGTCGGAATTGGGTTGGGGGGCGCGTTTAACGGCGCGGCATTGCCTGAACTTCAAATCCCTGACCTTTTGAACACAGCAGGCGAAGCGGATTCATTCCTGAATACGGTTATCGACCAGGCGCAGGGCCTCGATGGAGGGCTGCTGGATCCACTGGCGGCGCCTGTTGATTTAGCGCAAGACGTTATAGGCACTCTGGCCGATCCTCTCGACGATGCCCTCAACCCGGTTCTGCAGCCCGCTGCCGATCTTCTGGATCCATTGCAGGATCTGGGTGGTCACGGCTCGGATATTGTAAACGGCCTGATCGACAATATCGACGATGCTTCAAACATTGAGCATGATATTGCCGGAACGCTCGACCCTGTCGGTGATCTTCTGGGCGGTGTGCAAGATCAGTTGGCAGATGCAGGTCATATCCTCGATCAGCCTTTTGACGCACTGGATCAGGTAGGAACAGGCGTTTCGGATATCGCATCGCCAATAGTCGACGCATTGCTGAATGGCAACGACAATCCCGGTGATACGGATTTGACTATTCACACGGGCATCGAAGCAACCGACGCCATAACAGGGATTGTTGCAGAAGCGGTCAATCTGGACCCTGTTGAAACAATTACCGGCGATATCGACATCGATATCAATGCCGGGCTGAATGCATTGACCGGCGGCGCCAATGCTGGTGCTCTGGCTGATGCGATTGTACATGTGGATCCTGCCGAGGGGCTGCTGAACGAACTGGCAGATAACCTTCTTGGCGCAATAACAGGCGATGGCTCGGGGCAAGGTTCAACTCCTCACACAATCGACTTGCCGGTCATCGACGCGGGGGCTGGCATCGGCGCCGGTGCCGGCCTCCCCCTGCCTACCGTGCATGGCATGGACAGCCTGAGTGACCTGACCCAGACGGTTCAGGGTGCGGTCGGTGCGGCCACGGGCGGTGCCGCATTGCCAGGCGGCGCGCAGGTTCCAACACTGCCGGATCCGGTCGGGCATCTGGCGGAAGGATTGTCGGGGGTTGTCGATCATGGTCACGGCGCGGTTCATCATGCGCTGGGCGGATTGTTCGGCTAAATTTTACTAAGGGGGATTACGGGTCATGTCATTTGCGTTCAAAGACGCCGCGCGGGGCGGCACTGCAAGCATATTGCTGTCCACGCTGGCCATCAGCATTCTGTCGCTGGCCTTGCCGGTGATGACGCTTCAGGTCTATGACCGCATCCTGCCCAACCCCGAATCCGGGACGCTGCCGGTACTGATCGGCGGCGTCTGCGTGGCCGCCGTGCTGGAAATCGTTTTACGGCTGGCGCGTGGCTATATTATCAACTGGAACGGCGCGGCCTTCGATCACAAAGTATCCTGTGATGCCTTGTCTCATTTGCTGTTTTCGGATCTGGCTGCGGCACAGAAATCCAGTCCCGGCGAATATCTGAACAATCTGTCCGCCATCGGTAAAATGAAAGAATTTCATAGCGGCTTTAATATTGTGACGTTGTTTGAGCTTGTTCTTGTACCGGTTTACCTGGCGCTGATCTTCTACATTGCCGGGCCCCTGGTTTTGGTGCCCGCCGCGGTGCTCGTTGCATTCTCGCTGTTTGCCGCTGTATTCGGTGAAAAACTGCGCAGCGACCTGAGTAGCCGGAACATGGCAGATGATCGTCGTTACGATTTCCTGCTGGATTGTCTTGAAGGCATGCATACGGTTAAGGCGTTCAGCCTGGAAGACGCGTTTACCCGCCGCTATGAACGCATTGAAAAAAGCTCCGCCCTGATCAACTACAACACCTCTAAAGATGCGTCGGCCAGCTTCAACGCGGCCAGTGTCTTCGGTCACCTAATGTCGCTCCTGATCATTGCTTTCGGTGCAGAACGTGTTTTAGCAGGGGATATGACATCCGGCGCCCTGATTGCCTCAACCTTGCTAGCGGGCCGCATTATGCAGCCCATACAGCGGGCATTGTCTTTATGGATCCGGTATCAGGATTATCTGCTGTCGAAAAACAAGGCGAGCAGCCTGTTCGCGCTACCTTCCGTTAAACGCACATCCCTGCCAGAACCTGCTGTTGAAGGCCGCATAGCTCTTAAAAACATATCTTTCATTCATTCACTGGAAAACAGCGATACCTTCCGTAACGTTAATCTGGATGTCCGCCCTGGTGAAACCATCCGTATCACAGGTGCGCACGGCGCAGGCAAAAGTCACCTGCTTGGTCTGATGGCTGGATTGTATCTGGGCGGCGAAGGGCAGGTTGAGATTGACGGGCTTGATCCGCTGAACTATCCATACGGCGCCTTGCGCAAACATATTGGTTTGCTGAAAACCAAGGGTGAAATTTTCCGCGGCACAATCCGTGAAAATTTAACCAGTTTTGGCGCCGTCACGGAAGAACAGGCGCGCAAGACCACACGCCTGCTTGGCATCGAACGTGAAGTGGCCAGATTACCGCGTGGCTACGATACGTTCCTGGGCGATGATGCCGCATTCATTTCCCCAGGCCTGCAGCAGCGGATTGCCATCGCTCGTGTCATGGCATGGGATCCCGGCATAGTCCTGTTCGATAACGCCGACCGCAATCTTGATCGCAATGGTTACCGCGCCGTATATAAATTGCTGGTCCATCTGCAGGGCCGCAAAACCCTGATCCTGGCGACCGACGATCCGAATTTCAGCGCCTTGGCAACACGCCATATGCAGCTGGAAGTTGGTGGTTTGAGAGATATTCCTGCACCAGAACCGACAACGCGACCAGTCATCGCCAGAACGATGGAAGAGGTACAATCATGATACGCGCAACCATCCAGCGTAAGGAACCATCCGCTCAGCCGATTCCTGAGACTGCCGCTATCCATGAAAAACCATTGCGCAAATCAATATCGGCGATCGAAGCATTGCATCAAAGACTCAACAAAACTTTCTGGAAAGGTTTTGAAAGTGGCAAGCCATGGAGCCTGGCCTTGTGCGCCATGATCCTGGCCGAAAAGCCGGACGGCCGATTTTACCAGGTGGCGGATGCCATGCCCTATGGCCCGCACGGTGTAGACCGCGAATACGTGGTCGAAACAATGATAAACCTTGGTTATAATTGCGATTCTATCTCGGCAGATCCAGTATCATTCGATGAAAGATTGCGCCCGGCGCTGTTCATTCCCGCCAATGATAAGGATCACCCTTATATCCTGCTGCGCGACGGCCAAATGTTCGACAGCATGACGGGGAATATCGGTCGCACGCTATCCGGTACAGGTCCCGGCGAAGTCCTTTTGTTCAAGCCTTACGCCGATGAGCGCGACCCAACGTCGAAATTCTCACGATCCAATTCCGGCATGTCATGGTTTCGCTCGCTGTTCATGCGGTTCCGTCCGGTTCTAATCCGCATTTTTGGCGTCGGATTAATCCTGAATCTCCTCGCGCTTGCAACGCCGCTGTTTATCATGACGGTGTATGACCGTGTCATATCCACCAATTCCCCTTCAATCCTGCCAATGCTGGCCACAGGCGCGGCATGTGCGGTTTTTCTGGAATGGGGATTGCGGGTATTGCGGTCGCGGCACCTGTCATGGATGGCATCGCGGCTGGACCATATTGTCAGTAACCGGATTTTCAGCCAGCTGGTGCATATGCCCCCCTCCATGCTGGAGGGCGCCCCGGCGCAGGCGCAGATCGCACGGCTTAAAACATATGAGGCTGTAAGGGATTTCTTCTCCAGCCCGGTTTTCCTGTCCATGATCGAATTGCCATTCACAGTCCTTGCATTGACGATGGTTGGTATTATTGCGGGCCCGCTGATGCTGGTGCCCCTTGCAGGCATCGTCGCTTATGGGCTGCTGTTCTGGATGATATGGCGCAGGGTCAGGGTCGCGATCCGCGTTGCCGCAAAGGCCGGGTCGGCCAAACAACGCTACGTTCTCGATACGCTCAGTAAACTGGAAGATATCCGTGCCGCAGGCCTGCCGGATATCTGGCAACGTAAATACAGGGAAATCAGTGGCCGTGAAGCCGAAGCGCATCTCCAACTGAACTGGCTGGGTCTGGTCGGCGAAACTTTGGCCAACAGCGTGACTGTCCTGTCCGCCGTTGCTATCGTCGGTTTCGGTGCAGGCATGGTGTGGAGTGACTCGATCAGTACAGGCGCGATGGTCGCCTCCATGATCCTGGTCTGGCGCATCCTCAGCCCGTTCTACAGTCTTTGCACCATGGTGCCGCGCCTGGATCAATTGCGCAACGCCATCCGCCAGATCAACCAGTTGATGGATCTCGACACCGAAGAACAGGCCAGCCGTGCCCTTGCCAAACCGAACCAGTTGGAAGGCCGCATCACCTTCGCCCATGTCGGGATGCGTTACAGTGTTGGCGATCCGGTTTTCACAGGTCTCAGCTTTCAGGCGCAGCCGGGACAGATCGTCGCTATTACCGGCGAAAACGGTGCGGGTAAATCAACCCTGCTGAAACTTGCCAAAGGCCTGTATCAGGCGCCCGCCGGCAATATCCGTCTGGATGGTTTTGATGTGCGCCAGCTGGATCCACTCAGCTTGCGCCGTCGTATTGCTTATGTGCCGCAAAATCCATCTTTCTTCGCCGGCACGATTGAGGAAAACCTCCGCTTCGCCAACCCTGTCGCCACGCGTGAAGATATGAAGACTGCGTTGGCGCAGGCCGACGCGCTGGATGATATCAACGCCTTGCCGAATGGATTGGACACGGTCATCGGCGGTGATGGCGGCATCCAGCTTTCATCCAGCCTTGCGTTGCGCCTGTCGCTTGTCAGAGCCTATCTGCACGATGCGCCTGTCTTGCTGGTGGATGAACTGCCCAATTCATTGCTCAGCGACACGGCGGGCCGCTTCCTGAAAGACATCCTGATCCATGGCCGCAAAGATCGTACAACCCTGGTCGTCACACATCAGGTGGACATGCTGCGCGAGGCGGACCAGATCGTCTGGCTGCGCCTGGGTGAACCGCCTTTGGCAGGTGAGCGCGATTTCATGCTCCGCCACCTGCGTCAGGGCAATTGGTAAGAATTCAAAGAGAAGGGGATTTAGACATGTTTAAATTTTTCGCAGACAAAAACAACCAGGAACGGCAACTGAAACACCTGACCCAGTCTGAACGGCTGGAGGAAGCGGAAGATCCCCTGCTGGTCAAACTGACCGTTGGCGCGATCAGCGTTTGTATCATCGGTTTCGTTGCCTGGGCATCCATCACTAATGTGAATGAAGTGGCACGCGCCCCGGGTGAAATAGCGCCTCAAGGATTCCAGCAAACCGTCCAGCATCTGGAAGGCGGTATCGTCAAGCAAATCCTGGTTCAGGACGGGCAATCGGTGGAACAAGGTCAGTTATTAATGATCATGGATGGCAACGGCGCGTTGGAAGATATGAATCGCGCCCGTTCGCATCAGGTAGCCTTAGATCTGCAACGTGAAAGGCTGCGTGCTTTCATCGACAACCGTCAACCAAATTTTTCTGCGTTCACAAAACTCGCCGATCCTAAAACAATCCAGGATCAGCAAGGTATCTATGAAGCAATGATTCAAGCACGTGACAAGGAACGCGGCATTATCCGCGACCAGATCGACCAGAAGCGCCAGACGCTGAAAGGCCTGCAATCGCGGCAGGGTACGGTTGCCCGCAATATTGCTGTGACCAAGGATATGTATGACCGCCGCAAATCGCTTCAGGAAGGCGGCTATGTCTCCCACATCAATTTCTTGGAAGCCGAAAAGGAAATGAACCAGGCGAGCGGTGAAGGCGTGGAACTGTCCGCTCGCGCCAATGAGGCGAAGGGTGCTCTGGCCGAATATTCCAGACGTTTGGAATCTCTCGATGCTGATGCAAAGGATCAGGCCTATCGCCAGCTCGAAAGCGTGGAAAATGAAAGCGCTTTAAACACAGATGTCCTTCGCAAGGCTCAGGATCGCGTGGCAAGGCTGGATGTACGTTCGCCCGTGCGCGGTTTGGTAAAGGGCCTTAGCGTCAACACAATCGGCGCGGTGGTCCAGCCTGGTCAGGTCCTGATGGATATCATCCCACTCGACAAGCCTCTGGTGGCCGAAGTCCGTATCCCGCCACGCCATATCGGCCACGTCCATCCCGGCCAGCCGGTGCAGCTGAAAGTCAGCGCCTATGATTTCTCACGCTACGGCGCACTGCCCGGTACGTTGGAATCCATCTCTCCCTCCACCTTCGAGGGCGGGCCCGGTGAACGCTTCTACAAAGGCCGCGTCATCCTGAGCCACAATTATGTCGGCCATTCAGATGGTCATAATATGCTGATGCCCGGCATGACCGTAATGGCAGATGTTGTAACGGGTGATAAAACGGTGATGGATTACCTCCTCAAACCCATCATGCTGAACATGAAGACGGCGTTTACGGAACGATAACATCTTCTCCCTCTCCCCAGCGGGGAGAGGGCCGGGGTGATTACCTCATGCAATATTTCCCCATCCTCCTGTTTCTAGCCATAGCGCTAGGACTGTCCGTCGCCATGATCGCGGCCTCGCTGCTTGTCGGCAAGCAGAAACCGGATTCTGATAAGTTGGCTGCCTATGAATGTGGGTTTGATGCGTTCAGCGATGCGCGGCATAAGTTCGACGTGCGGTTTTATCTGGTGGCTATTCTGTTCATCATTTTCGACCTTGAGATTGCTTTCTTGTTTCCATGGGCTATTACGCTTGGCTCTATAGGCCTATTCGGTTTCTGGTCGATGGTGGTTTTCCTCGCAGTTTTAACCGTCGGCTTCGCCTATGAATGGAAAAAAGGCGCGTTGGAGTGGGAGTAGGGACGTAAATGAGTCACGACCGTAAAGTCATCCAGGCGCCTGCCGCCCCCATGTTGCCAAACGTGCCGATGCTGCCCGCCTCGGAACAGGACTTTGTAGCGGCTGCGCTGTCAAAAGAAGTGAAAGAAAAGGGCTTTATTCTGACACAGGCGGACAAGCTGTTCGACTGGGCGCGCACCGGGTCCATGTGGCCGATGACGTTCGGCCTGGCTTGCTGCGCGGTGGAAATGATCCATGCGTATATGAGCCGTTATGATCTCGACCGTTTCGGCATGATTCCCCGCCCTTCACCCCGTCAGTCCGACGTCATGATCGTGGCTGGCACTCTGACCAACAAAATGGCCCCGGCCTTGCGTCGCGTCTACGACCAGATGCCTGAACCCCGCTGGGTGATTTCCATGGGCTCCTGCGCCAATGGTGGGGGATACTACCACTATTCCTATTCCGTTGTCCGTGGCTGCGATCGCATTGTTCCGGTTGATATTTATGTCCCCGGCTGCCCCCCGACGGCCGAGGCTCTGGTTTACGGCCTGCTGCAGCTTCAACGTAAGATTCAACGTGAAGACACGCGGATCGCACGCTAATTGACGTTACGGAAAATTTATGTCAAAATGCCCTGGATTTAAAAAGGGTGTAACAAAAATGAAAACATTCCAGACATGGCTTGGTTCGGCTTTAATGGCTTTTATGGTTGCCTCGGCACATGCCGAAGAACCTAAGGGCTGCGTCAATCCGCATATACCAAAACCCGGCGACCTTGCTGTCACCCTGCTAAAAGAACCTGCCAAAACTTGGGATGTTCATGTCCTCAAAGGATATGGTGATGATGTTTTAAAGGCAACCAAATCAGCCCTGCCAAAAACTCTGGCGATGATGTGGGGAGGGGATACAGGAAACTATATAAAAAACGCTTTTTCCGTCATCGCGCGGGATTACAACCTTTCAACAATCCCGGACAGGCCTGTGGCATACGGTTTGAAGCACATGATTGATGAGGAAATGAAAAAACTCCATCAGCATGGTGCGATTATGCAACCGGATAGGGATGAAGCCGTTCAACTTGCAAACTCCAGAAGCCAGGGGGTTTTTAAAGCCACGCTTGATGAAGCCAATGCAAAAATTGATGAAGCGATCGCTTTGACAAACCAACAAGCTGTTTGCGATAAAGAAGTAATCATTTCACCTGAAGTCGTAATAGATATAACTGTGCCTCCATTAGACATGCCGCCTCTTGAATTACAAATCCTGCCTGACGCCCAAGCTGCACCGACTTTGACTATTCAACCCTGACAGCCCTGAAAGGCGTATAGATTTCCTTTGAACAGCCGTTCCGAACTGGCTATAGTGTGGCGATATTTTCCCGCAGCCCGGAACGGCCATGTCTCTGGAAACTTTAGAAACTCTTGCCAACCACATCACCGCCGCACGTTTTGACCTGTTTACGGGTCATGAGATCGTTAAGGATCAATTGATCCTGACGGCGAAGCGCGACGCGATTATCGATGCGCTACGCTTCCTACGCGACGATTCAAAATGCCAATATGAAATGCTGATCGATATCACGGCGGTCGACTGGCCCGAAAGGCCGGAGCGATTTGATGTTGTATACCAGCTGCTGTCCATAGCCCTAAACCATCGCATCCGCGTCAAGGTCATCACCGATGAAGATTCGGCAGTGCCATCAGTGATTGATGTTTACAAAACCGCCGGCTGGCTGGAACGCGAAATCTGGGATATGTACGGAATTTATTTCGACAATCATCCCGATTTGCGCCGCATTCTTACCGATTACGGCTTTGAAGGCCATCCTCAGCGCAAGGATTTCCCGCTGACCGGCTACGTGGAGCTGCGCTATGACAATGAACTGAAGCGCACCGTTTACAGCCCGGTTCAACTGGTTCAGGATTTCCGCCGTTTTGATTTCATGTCGCCCTGGGAGGCCCTGACCGATGTTCAGCTGCCAGGTGACGAAAAAGCGGTAAAACCCGCATTCGGTTATAAAAGGGTGAAGGCATGATCCGTCTCTCTCTATTGTCATCCCGGCGAAAGCCGGGACCGGGTTGACCCAGGAAAACAACCGATGCCATATCACGTCTACATCCTGACCACGCGTAAAAACACTGTATTGTATACAGGCATGACAGGCGACCTGATGCAGCGGGTCTGGCAACATAAGCAAGGGCTGGTTAAAGGCTTCACCAAAGATTATTCGGTTAATAAGCTCGTCTACATGGAAGAATATGCAGATTCGCGAGAGGCTATACATCGAGAAAAATGCATTAAGGAATGGAAGAGGGATTGGAAAATTCAGTTAATTGAAAAAGCTAATCCGGAGTGGCTGGACCTTTATGCCATGCAGGAACCCGGTCCCGGCTTGCGCCGGGATGACAACGGTTTGGAAGAGTGTAGAAAAGCGGTGTCAGGATGATAGCGGATACGACCATCAAGGAAACCCAGATCAAGCCTTACACCATGAACTTCGGGCCGCAGCACCCGGCCGCGCACGGCGTGCTGCGCCTGGTCATGGAGATGGACGGCGAAGTCGTGGAACGCGCCGATCCGCATATCGGCCTGCTTCACCGCGGCACAGAAAAGCTGATCGAATATAAAACCTATACTCAGGCGCTGCCGTATTTTGACCGCCTGGATTATGTCAGTCCGATGAACCAGGAACATTGCTTCGCCATGGCGACGGAAAAGCTGCTGGGCATCACGCCGCCTCTCCGTGCGCAATATATCCGTGTGCTGTTCTCTGAACTGACCCGGGTGTTAAACCACATTCTCAACATCACGACCTTCGCCCTTGATATTGGTGCGATTACGCCTGCTCTCTGGGGCTTTGAAGAGCGTGAGAAGGGGATGGAATTCTATGATCGCGTCTGCGGCGCGCGCCTCCATGCCAACTACATCCGCCCGGGTGGTGTTCGCTATGACCTGCCGGCAGGTCTGATCGACGATATGATGCATTGGGCTGAAGTGTCCGCACCCAAAGCCATCAACGACCTCGACAATCTTTTGTCGGAAAACCGCATTTTCAAACAACGTACTGTCGATATCGGCGCTGCGACTCGTGAAGAAGCACTGGATTGGGGCTTTACCGGCCCGATGCTCCGCGCCTCTGGCGTGGCATGGGATTTGCGGAAGACCCAGCCTTACGAAATTTACGGCAAAATGGATTTCGACATTCCGGTTGGTAAAACAGGCGATTGCTATGCCCGTTACCTGATCCGTATGGAAGAAATGCATCAGTCCCTGAAGATCATGAAACAATGCCTGAGGGAGCTGCCCGAAGGCCCGGTCATGGTTGATGATTACAAAGTCGCGCCTCCGCCTCGCGCCGAAATGAAACGGTCAATGGAAGCATTGATCCATCACTTTAAACTCTATACCGAAGGCTATCACGTCCCCGCTGGCGAAACCTATACAGCCGTTGAAGCGCCAAAGGGCGAATTCGGCGTCTACCTGATTTCGGACGGCAGCAACAAACCCTACCGCTGCCGAATCCGCGCCCCGGGATTCGTGCATCTTCAGGCACTCGATTTCTGCTCAAAAGGCCATATGCTGGCCGACGCCGTCGCCGTCATCGGCTCCATGGACATCGTGTTCGGGGAGATTGACCGGTGATCAATCGGTTGGGCGCATATGCTCTTGTTCTGATACTTTTATGTGGTGTCATCGCGCCTTCAACGTCCCATGCCTCAAACGCCCCCGACGTTGCAAAATTCTGTTCCGACCCCAACCGCAAAATGCCCGCTACCGGCAAGCAGTTTGATGGAAAGCCTGCCGATCAAGCCGTTCTGGATATGAAAGAGGGTACCTATCAACTTCCGGGCGACGGATCGATCCAGATTTTCAAGGAAGGGTATTTCACCCTGACCAAGCCGCGCAATGTCCTGACCTTTTTCGGCGCAAGCCGCAACAGCGGCGGTGAATTGCTGACAGTCGGCAACACCATGTCCGGCTGCAGCAAGGAACAACTCTCAGAAATTATGCGCCGTAATAAACTGAGTGTTCCAGGCGTGCCTGGAACAACCGCACCTCAGGAGCAATCCCTTGTGCCGGGCGCGAACTATCTGCCTTTCGTACCGAAGCCAACCACCGCACCGGATGCCGGGAAATGAGAAAACATTACGATCTGAACGCGTCATACCAGCCGGAAAGTTTTGCTTTCCGTGATAAGGAAACGGTGGCCGATATCTTGTCGCGCTATCCCGAAGCCGGAAAGCGCAGCGCGATCATGCCTTTACTCGACCTCGCGCAACGCCAGTTGGCTGAAGATGGCGCAAAAGCCAATCCGCCCTTCGGCGGATGGATCCCCCGCGCGGCTATGGATGAAATCGCAAGTATCGTCGGCGTAGCAAACATCAAGGTTTATGAAGTGGCAACCTTCTATTCCATGTACAATCTTGAACCGGTTGGCGTTCACTTGGTCCAGTGCTGCACCACCACGCCTTGCTGGTTGCGTGGTTCCGACGGCATTATAAAGGCTTGCAAAGATAAAATGGGCATCGGAGGAGGGGAAACAACCAAAGACGGCCTGTTCACCCTCATCGAAGTTGAATGCCTCGGCGCCTGCGTCAACGCCCCCATGGTCCAGATCAACGACGACTACTACGAAGACCTGACGCCAGAGCGCATGGGCGAAATGATTGACACGCTGAGAAAAGGCCAGAAGATTCCCGTTGGATCGCAAACGGGGCGCAAAGATTCCATGTCTGCTAAAGGGCCAACGACGTTGCAAGAACAAGCGAAAAAGGCTGGCGTACTGTAAAAAGCTTACTGGAGCAGAAGCTGCTCTTCCACAGGTTTCAGTTCAAGAGTGGCTTTTGACCATGTGTTATCTATTTCATCCAAGCTTTTTCTTAAGCTATTCAAGTTTTCGCAAAGCTGGTTAATGATTTTGGCATCCTCTGGGGCAATCTTGTTGGCAGTGAGGCCAAGGCCGTGAGCAGCCCTTAACAGTATATTTGCTGTGTCAGCCTGAAGGGCCTGACTGTGAGCCGTAATATTCCTCGCATAAACAGTGCCGATAACTGAAGCCACCGTCGGAACCCTTGAGCCTATGACACCACGCAGAGCGATGGCTGCTTTTGTCTGACCTTTAAGTGCCATTGCAAGGCTGGCGCCAAGCATATCCGCTACGTGTGCAGATAGGTTAAACTGCAGTTTGCAATCTCGTATGGTTTCATCTAGGTTACGCAACGGATCAGGTTTTGCTTGATCCAGCTCATGCGCATGGGCACGCATCTGCTTACCCAACACTTCAAACAGTTTCTGAAGCGATTCAAAAAGACCGACGCGCGTAATCATATCGGCAGAATGCGCCGCCAATGTGTTTTCAATCTCGGCAAATGTTGTGCGCATGTCCCCCTGATCATCTTCATCAGGTTGGACGTTACCAAACAAGCGGTCTATAAGGGAAACAGAGCTTTTAGGCAGGTAACCATGAGCCCGCAGAGATCTATCCAGTGGTCGCAGGGTTTCAGCCAATGACAATTGCTGTTGATGCCCATGTGAACATGTATCAGCATAAAGGGCGGAGGCGCGCATAAAAACACGGGTTAGAAGGTCGCCATAGCTTAATACATCAGCCATCCCTTCGGCATGATGAATATTATCAACGCCAGATTCAATTTGTTTAATCAGGTTGACAACGCCTGCACATCCGCTTTGTAATTTTGATATGCTGCGGCTTCTCAGCAAATGTTCAGGAAACGTCTGCAATACATTCCAACGAATGGGTAAGGATGTTTTGGCCCTGCATCATAAACTACCATACCAGAAGAAATAAAAATTTTATCTTTATTATAGCTACCATTGATTCCCAAGGCGCCTTCAAACGATGTAACTCTTGCCTGTTCATTATTTTCATACGTTATGATAACATTTATTTCTTTTTCTAATCTTTTAGCAATTTCAATTTTTTCTTTTTGTTCATTACGTTCTTTTTCAGTATAAAAAGAACTTGTATATTCCTGTGGTATTTCTGGCTTGGGTAACCACGGCCCTTTATTTTTTATATATTCACGTTCTAACTGCGTCAGCCGGGGATCGTTAAATAACAGAGCATTGGTAACGTAATAAATAGGAAATCCCTCTGATTTAATGTCGATGTGTCTTATGTAACTGCCACTAAAATCGATAGCGCCCTGATCATTAAGCGTGGTTTTAATGGTGGTATAACTTCGCTTGCCTTGAAACACACAAGCCAGAAACTGGGCATTTTCAAGATTAATATCGCCTAGAATCTTTTCGTCGTAACTTTCGCCTTCTGCATAAATTGAAATTTCAGACGCTACAAAAATTGTATTTCGCAGTGAGGTTTTTTCAATGACTGGTGTAAGTTTGCACATGCTTATTCTTGAGTCATCAAGGGCAGTGCCATGTAAATTAGGATAGTCAAGATTCATATTTTTTATATTACAAGAGCGCATGGATGCGCCCGAAAAATTTAATAATGATCCTGTGCCATGTTCAAATCGTGTACCGTCAAGATTGGCGCGTGTAAAATTTACATTTTCGAAGTCAAAATGCAGAAATTCAGCATCGGTAAATTTCCCTCCGGAAAGGTCTAGGCACTTGAGCGCATTTTTAAATTTTGCGGTATTTTGTACTTCCAGATTGATGCAGAAGCCTGAAAGGTTGATGTCGGACTTTACGGCAGCTTCAATAACACGGCCCCAATAATTAGCCCGATCTTCAAGACTTTTTTTAGAGTTCGGATTGTTACTTTTTTGATGGGCTTCCGTGCGCGCTTGTGCAATCTGCGCCATCAATTCGTCAGACGCTTCATAAATGACAGCTATGCGGCCGCCGCGTTTTGCCCAGATTTGCCGTTCTGCCTGTGTATATGTCATGGGCCAGTTATTACCATATATATAGAATATGTCAAGAAAAGGTAGTGATCTAATTTGAAAATCTATTTCCTTGTCCGCTCAAGCATCTCCCGGTAGTATGGAGTATGGCTAAGAAACCCAAAAGACCACGCGATCCAAACCAATTAGCGAAATCCATCGTGGATTTGGCTACGGGGCAATCTGAGGATACGGACGGTAAAGACCCGGCAGCCGTATCGCTTGGCCGCCGGGGTGGGAAGAAGGGCGGGCCTGCCAGGGCAAAGGCGTTAACTCCTGAGCGCCGGACGGAGATCGCTAAGAAGGCGGCTGAGAAACGGTGGAAGAAATAGGCTCAATTTGAGCGCCCTGCTGATCGTCAGGGAATGGGAGCATAAATGTGTCTCCCCATTGCGGATACTCTACATCAAGCCTCTCCATAAACGTTCTCCAGTCCGGCGAATATTTCATCAACATCACCACACCCTCTAAATGCTGCTTAAGCTTCGGATGGCCGACATCTTCAGTTAAACGCTGGAATAGCTTATGCTTAAGATTACCCTTTTCATCTCGCGGCGTCAGCCGTCTCAACTCGTCCAAAACACCAGGTGCCAGCCGTTTATAAACAATATTGTTTGTCCAATGGCCAATTACGCTTGGTCGGCCACCTCCCTCCAGATATGGCCAGCCATTTAGTCGAAATATTTGCTGATAGTATTCGGGTTTGAAGGTTTTCAGATACGGCTGAATTTCTTTAGCAACAAACTTTTCAAGGATGACCGCCAATGCGTCCCTGGACCGGTAATTCTGGAATCCAGTGGCCTCATCTACCAGACCTATAATTCCAACCGTGGCGAATCCATGTTGTAAGAAAGCAGCGCGTTCTGCGAGATGCTCTAGCCGCTTACCCAACACGCCTTTCTGGCTAGCGTCTATGATTACCGCGCAGACATCTGGCAGAATTGTGGCATCGTATCCGTCAGCAAGGTTTCCGCCGTGTGGCGGGACGAATCGAATTGGCGAATTCGCGCGCGCGATTAAACCCTTAGTATCTATGCCCTTTTCCGCTAGACGCATCATTAATTCGACGATTTTGCGCGCGCCGGTTTTTCCGCCACCAAGCGATAGTCCTACACCGCTAAGAAGACCGTTCTGTGCCAAAACCCGAGTTCCATCAGCTAAAACATAACAAGGGATTTCAATATGTCCGATCCTTAAAGGTCTATCAGGTGTGCCGTATTTGGCAATCAGTGGCACTAGCTTACCCTCGCCAGCCCAGCGAGTAATAGCGCCTTGTCTTGCTATCTCTGATCGTTGTTCTGAAGTAAGGCGTTTTGCCCGCTCTTTTCCGCCTCTTGAATTTGCGTCTTTAGTCGTCATGTACAATAGTTCTCCTTGGTTGCGAATAGACTAAGCATATATTATGCTTGGTAAGTAAGCAAGACAAATTGATCGGACATTTTATACTTGATCGCTCAAGCATTATGTAATATTATGGAATTAGATGAACCGCAAATCCGTGAGTGATAGGGCTAAGATCATCCAACTGCTCTGCGAGGGCAATTCCCTACGTGGTACGGCCCGGATCACAGGGTTTGCCTATATGACGGTGCTGTCCACTCTGGTCCAGGTCGGAGAGGCTTGTGAGGCATACCAACGAGAGCACCTGGTCAACCTGCCTTGCAAGCGTGTCCAGATCGATGAAGTCTGGAGCTTCGTTTACTGCAAGAACAAGAACCTTCAGTACGGACAGGAAGACTATAACGGAGACACATGGACGTTCACTTCCATCTGCCAAGACACCAAGATCGTCCCCACATGGCTTGTTGGCGCTCGCAATGCACCCACCGCTAAGGCGTTTGTGTCCGACCTCGCATCGCGCATGGCAGGGAAAATTCAGCTTACATCGGATGGCTACCCAAAATATAAAGAGGCCGTAGAGGAGGCATTTGACGATATCGATTACGCAAGGCTGTACAAAGTCTATGAAGATGG
>JBGAQU010000064.1:0-18455 GCA_044220535.1 Alphaproteobacteria bacterium
ACTCCAGCTATTTTACCTGCCTGATGGCAGGGTGCGCACTATTTTGCGTCAAGATGTGCAGGGCTATATCAAAAAACAAAAGAGTAAAGAACCGACACCCGGCATGGATTTTTACGGTGCGTTTTGGGGCGATGCCAAGGAGCACATTGAAGGCGACTCCGATCTAACGGAAAAAACCCAAGAGCGGATTAGGAGTAATCGTTACAGGAAGAATTTATATCCAAAGCTGGCAGCAAAATTTTTAGAATGGCTGAATGAAAAAAAGAGGTGGACCAATGAAGGTATTTCTATAAGCCCGCACCTCATCTTCGGAAAGATGATCGAGGCAAATCGTCGGGACTTCAGCCATGTTCAGCTTTTTTGCTGCCTCCCAGCGGCCATGACCGGCAATGATCATATTCCGCGCATCAACCAAAATCGGATTGTTGAACCCGAATTTTCTGATGCTGGCCTGGATCTGATTGATCTGTTTGCCGGAGTGAGTCCGGGCGTTACGCTCGTAAGGTTTTAAAGAGTTCGTGTCTTTCAGTAGAACTTGTTTCATCGCACCCCTCCTAAGGGTTTTAAAGAGTTGGTGCGGAAGCTGGCCCCTTAACGCGTTGGCAAAAGAAAGCCAAAGCTACCGCGAAGTAGGTCTGCCGACCCGACGGTATCTGCGTGTCTCATTTTCTTAGGGGGCTTTGTGTCTTAGGAGCTTAGCGTCTTGGTTTCTTAGCATCTCATCATCGGATAAAATCCGACCATCCATAGAAATAGATTTCAGGATAAAAAGTCAAATTTTGGAATCTAATTTTCATAGTTAATGTGATAAGGTCCAGTATGAAAAGGCTATCTCTTTGCCATTTTCAGCCGTAGAGCATTCGAGATCACCATGACGGAAGAAAGCAATATGGCGGCGGCAATGACCGGCGAAAGCAGGATGCCGAAGGCATGGGTAAAATATTCTCCCTCATAGTAATCAATTACTAAAACTCCTTCATTATAAATAAATTCAGAGCAAGCCGTCACAGGATATTTCATGGATAAAATAACCAAGATACTATCGGCGCTTCATATCTTTCTTGAATGCGGTGACGATATACTAAAACTCCAGCAGAAAGAAATCATTCGCGCGATCATCAAGGCTTTTGGAATGGGACACCGCGCCGTCTATATCGAGGCGCCAACCGGTCTTGGTAAAACTGTCCTGACATCGCAGCTGTTGCGCGCCTTGAACGGTTCCGGCGAATTGCCGCGTATATTGGTCGTCACGCCCTCAATAAAACTGGTGGAGGACGCTGGAAAGAAGTTCAAGGAATTCGCGCCGGAACTTCATACCGGCATGTATTACACATACGCCAAAGACAATGCGCCGATTACGATATCGACTTATGCAAGTTTTCCAAGGCTGTCGAAAACGCGTGCCCATGAATACGATCTCATTATCCTGGATGAAGCCCATCATATTTTGTCCCCAAGGCTTCTGGAACATCTGTGTAAATTCAAAAAGGCGTTTTGGCTTGCCATGACCGCGACGCCGGGTTTTTCACCGCAAAAGCATTTGAACCAGTATTTTCATCTGGCACATAAGACAACGATTCATGAAGCCATCGATATGGATCTGATTTCCGGCTACCGGAATATCCTCGTTTACGCCAGGGCCGTAAACCTGGATAAAGTCCCGCTGGCCAAGGGTGGCGACTTTTCCACGCCGGCACTGGAGCGCGCCGTCAATATTAATGTCAGGAATCTGGCCGCTGTCGATTTTTACAAGCATGCCGTCGACCCATCGACAGGTCAGCCGCTTATCGGACGAAAAACGATCGTTAACTGCGTCGGCATAGATCACGCCCGGGATGTAGCCCGCCTCCTCTGCGAAGAAATTCCTGCATCGGCCATAGCAGGACGCACACCCTGTGCGGCCATTCATGGCGATATGTACAGAAAAGACATCAAGGAGGTTCTTGCTGCGCATAAGGCCGGTGAAATTGCATGCCTCACGCAAGCCAAGATGATGGGCGAAGGGCACGACGATCCGGAGATCAAGCTCATCATCAATCTAAAGCCCAGCCTGTCCATGGTGGAAGTTCCCCAGCGTGGCGGGCGGGCTTTACGCGTCGGCGCCGATCATTCTGATGCATCTGCTCTGATTGTCGATTTCGTCGACGAAGGCACGCTTAATCGCAAGCTGCCTCTTCTGTTTTCAGAGATCACGGGCAGTCCGGCCTATGGCAAGTGGCTTTCCACCAGAATCAAGCGAAGAAAACATTATGACGTGTTTTCAGATGATCCGAGGGCAGACAGGAATAAAAGAAGCCCCGCTAACTATTTTCGCATTCCGGGCATTGAAGTAGTATGGTCACCTGAGCAAATCACAGAAATCATGAAGAAGCGGCACAGCGACAGGACTGCCGATACCAATACGGACATCTATCCTGCCAAGGATGCGGAATGGCTGTCGGTCAATGAAATAGCCGCCCATTATAATATTCCGGATCTCGTTGTTCTGAGGAAAATAAAATACTGCCGCATTGATCGCGTCAGGCCAGGAATTCGCATCGATCGGCAGAAGAAGATTGAATGGAGGATAGAGCGACGCTCGGTGCAGAACACCCATATTGAATGTCTGCATGCGAGTGATCTGATCACGTTCGGGAAGACTTACCGGCTGGACACGCCCTACAAAACCGATGAGTGGCTTACATGCGGCGAGATTGCCGAACGATTGATGCGGAACGGCTTGCGGAATGTGGATGGAAGCGCTGTCTCGGCGGTCTTCACGCGTTTAAGAAAAGTTGAAGGTGCCACTGAATCCCGTTACGATCCACAAACTATGAAGGAATGGCGCATCGGAAGAAAGCGCCATAAAATGAAAATCATTATATGTCTGCATCAGGACGATTTTGATGATTTTTGCAAAGAGTATCATCTCGACGCAATCGAACATTCCGAAGATTTTCTGTCGCCGTCCGAGATTTCTGCGCAAATCGGACAAAGGATCTATACATACTCATCGGGGATGGAAAAATATCTGAAAGCCTGCCTCGGCCAAAACAACATGGCAGGAAAACATCTCTCACATGCCGTTGAATATCGCTATGTCAGCGGCAGGCCATTGCCATGTTTGCGCCGGAACGCGTTTCAGGCTTTTGTCGCTTTCCAAAAGGCTGAAGCGGAACGGTGTAATGCAGAACGGCAGGCACACGCTTTAAAATACCGGGAAGATCGCCGCAGGGAACGATTAAGATCGCAATGAAAATTCCCTGAGCCATTTAAAATTTTCCCTGTTTCTTCCTGGATAAACAGGGAATTCCCCTTGTCCTGTTAGCAGAGCTTCTAGGGATTCGAACTTTACTTGCCGTAATCACAATTATAATATTGAGAATGCTTCTCTAATCGATCCATGTATGGTGATGAACTGGCCAGTTTTGCTTAGCCAGCAGCAGGGGAGAAAACCATCATTAAAATCAGTTTCACCATGGACGAAATCCGAAATTTAAAAACCCAGGCGCTAAGAGGGCGTTCTTATGCGGATAGGGTCAGCCTAGGATTTCTTTCAAGGCTAAGTACTTACGAATATCCGTTTTCTGTCATTGACGAACTGGATTATTTGGAAGGACATTCAAAAACCACTTTAACCAAACCCGCAGCTCAATTCAGACACCCTTTGTATCCCTTCTGGCATAAACATTTCACAACGCCTCGCCATTTGGTTCGTAATCTAAACATCAGGTGGGGAATGGACAAAGGTGGCAATCGTGATCTGGAAAATTTAATTGAAGACATAGCGCAGAAGTATGGAGACAATTGTGACGAATGGCCGAATTATTTGGCTGATGAATTGGTGATGGGAGGCTATCGGGACCGTTCTAAGCGCGGATTGACTGGTAATTGGATCATCTATGCGCAGTACTCAGGGCTGAACTATTATCTGGATTTAGCAACACATCAGGAAGCTGTGGGTGGTAATGCCACAAGACTGTTAGAAAAATTACATAATAGTGCTCACGCGGAATTTCCTTTCTGCTTTGAGCAAAGCACCGTTTAGCTATCTCTCCCTTTAACCGGAGATGGGTTGCGGCCAGACTGCCCGCACCACCACGCAGTCTATAAATAATTGATATATAATAAAAAAGTCGATTTTGACCCCGAAAACACGGCGCTTTTTTATGCCCAAAATTTTGGCACACTCCGGAGACGCTCCCGAATAAGCCCTTGAAATGCCTGTTCTCTCCGAACCCCTATGTAAGGGTGTGCCAAACTTAGCCAGAGAGCATTCTGAGATTTGAACCTGCGTAGTCCGGTACAAACATAGCTATCGTTTATTACCTGTCGCCGGCCTATACTTACCCACGTCCAGTAGGGCATATTATGAGCAATCATCTTAAAATATTGATCGTTGGCGGATACGGCACGTTCGGTGGCCGGCTGGCCGAGCTACTGGAAGATGAGCTGTGCCTGACAGTGGTCATAGCCGGGCGGTCGCTTGAAAAAGCAAAAGCCTGGTGTCATGTGCGAACAATGGCAAAGGCGACGCTTAATGCCCTGCGCAGTTTGATCGCACAGGCGATCTGGCCTTTTAACCCGACACTTAGTCCCGATATCTTTGTGGATACCAGTGGTCCGTTTCAAATTGCTGGTGAACGTATACCGTCTGGTCGAGGCGTGTATCGCGGCCAAAGTGCATTATCTCGACCTTGCGGACGGATCGGAGTTTGTAAAAGGGATCGCTGCCTTTAATGAGTCCGCAATGAAGGCAGGCGTGTTCGTTTTATCCGGCGTCTCCAGTTTTCCTGTTCTGGCGGCCGCAGTCGCAAGGCGTCTGTGCAGTGATATGGCGAAAGTCGAGTCCATTCGCGGCGGCATTGCGCCATCGCCTTATGCGGCGTCGGCAAAAATGTCATCCGCGCCATCGCCAGCTATGCCGGACAGGAAATCACTGTGACGCGGGCGGGCAGGGAGAAAAAGATTTATCCTTTGACCGACACCATGCGCTATACGATTGCGCCGCCGGGATACCTGCCGTTGAAAAATACGCTGTTTTCACTGGTTGACGTCCCGGATCTGCAGGTGCTGGGTGCGCTATGGCCGGAGGCGAAAACAGTTTGGATGGGCGCTGGTCCTGTTCCGGAAATCCTGCATCGCGCGCTGATCGGTTTTGCATGGCTGGTTCGCCTCGGAATTGTGCGAACGCTGCTGCCTTTAGCGGACCTCATGGAATTCGTGATCAGCCATATGCGCTGGGGCGAGCATCGTGGCGGCATGTTTGTCGAAGTTTCGGGAGAAGATGCGGAAGGCAGGCAGGTGAAAAAATCATGGCATCTGCTGGCCGAAGGACGCGACGGGCCGCTGATTCCATCGATGGCGGTTGAATCGCTGGTGCGCAAGCTTTTAGAAGGCGGCAGGATTGCACCCGGCGCGCGCACTGCGCTCGATGATATCATTCTGGAAGATTACGACCGGCTGTTTAGCCGCCGGACAATCTACACCGGCTTCAGGCAGGATATGCCAGTACCGCAGGCGCCACTTTACAGGCGCATCCTTGGCGATGCATGGGAAAGCCTGCCCGATGCGATCAGGCGGATGCATGATTTTGAGCAGACAGCGGAAGCAAGGGGCATTGCTATTATCGAGCGCGGTCATAATCCGCTCGCGCGCTTTATTGCCGATATGATCGGTTTTCCCAAGGCGGGGCAGGACGTTCCGGTCACTGTTCAATTCACGAGCAGCGATAAAACGGAAAAATGGACGCGCGTATTTAACAGTCATGAATTTTTCAGTCTGCAATATGAAGGCAAGGGGCGGGATGATAGGCTTTTGATGGAACGATTCGGACCGATGGTCTTTGCCATGGCCCTGGTGTGGGACGGAAACGCATTGCGTCTGATGCTGCGCCGCTGGAAATTTATGGGCATTCCGATGCCGATGTTTTTGTGTCCATGCTCTGACTCATATGAAACCGTCAGGGACGGAAAGTTCAATTTCAATGTCGAGATTTCGCACCCGCTGGTTGGCAGAATCGTTCACTATAAAGGCTGGCTGGAGAGGCAATCATCATGAACGATCGCAAGGATTACAGCTATCGTGACGATCCGGACGTTCCGGCTTTTGACGACAGCCATCCGCTGATGATTTTCGACGGCATCTGCGTTTTATGTTCCTGCGGTGCCGGGAAGATGATGCGCTGGGACAAGAATGCGGTTTTTCGCTATGCAACCGCCCAGTCGAAACTGGGCAATGCATTGCTCAGGCATTACGGATGCGACGCTGTCGCATTCAATACGGTGTTGGTTGTCGCAAACGGCAGGAGCTATACGAAGTCCGCAGCCTATCTGGAGATCGCGCGGCAGCTGGGCGGCTGGTGGAAGTTATGGCTGATGTTCAGGCTTATACCGAAATTCATCCGCGATCCGGTTTATGACTGGAAAGCGCGCAACCGGTATAAATGGTTTGGCAAAACGGACTATTGCAGAATGCTGCCGGAGGCTTATGCCGCGCGGATTATCGATCGCTAGCACGGTTTAAATCGTAATCCGGATGCCACTGACCGGGATTGAGGTGGGTGAACAGTCCTGTCTTGATCCCTGCCAGCGTGCGCAGCATCTCGGTCTTTATATAAGGCGTCTTGCAGAATAGTCCGAAAGTCCGGTCGCGCAGCCATGCGGCGGCATCGATATCCGACTGGAAGAACGGCGTCAGCCAGCGGCTGGCGATCTGATAGAAGCCGGTGTGGCTTTTGCGGGTTTTTGTATAGCAGGCAAGCGCCTGATTAACGTCATCTGTTTCCTTTACACACGCAGCCAGCGTCAGCGCATCGATCAGGCCGAGATTGGCGCCCTGGCCCAGTTGCGGGCTGGTGCAATGGGCGGCATCACCGATAAAGACCAGGCGGTTATCGTGCCATTGCTTCATAATCGTATCGCTGTACTGGGCAAAGGTTAGATCGTCGACAGATTTGAACTGCTGTACGAATGGTTCGAGATCAGGCCAGTAGCCGAGCACACGTTCTTTCCATGGATCGAGACCCGTCTCACGCCAGCTGTCGTAGGTTTTCGCGAGAAGGCTCCAGAAAAACGCCAGAGTTTCGGTTTGATCCGCCGGCCGTTTGCCGATGGCGAGCGCGCCGATCATGATCCGGCCTTTATCGTAGCGCTGCTGCAGGGCGTTCCGGCCAAAGATCTGTCCCGGATCAGTGCAGACGCCCCAGACCGCGCCATAGCAATAAGGCTTGTTATGTTTAAGATTGCCGTTTCGGGCGCGCAGGGTCGATCGCGCACCGCTGGCATCAATCACAAGATCGAAATCATCATAATGATTGCCATTACGATCGACGATGCTTCTTTTATCCTTGTGAAGAGCACTTTCAACAATATCGCACGAGGTCACGATCCTGATGCGGCGACGCAGAACTTCGTCGTGAAGGATTGAAAAAAGCGCGCCGCGATGAATGCCAAGCCCGAACAGATGCGGTTTCAGATCGGTATAGCGTATGTCGAAAACAACATGACCGTTAGCGGACCGGCCGTACAAGTTGAAGATCTTCGTGCCATAGGAAAGTGCTTGTTTATCCAGGTCGAGGCAGGCAAGGCAGGCGAGTCCGGTCGGCTGCAGCATGATCCCGGCCCCAAGTGGTCTGGGTTCGGCAAAGCGCTCGAATAAAGTGACGTCATGCCCGTCGCGCGTTAGAAAAAGCGATGCGGCGAGTCCGGATGTGCCGCCGCCGATGACAGCTATTTTGAGAGAGTGCATGGCTTTAATTCCGTCTTGGTCGTTGAGTCAGGAAACCGAGCAGGAAGCGATTGAACGTATCGGTGCGCTCGATGTAGGGGATATGACCTGAGCCCTCTATGGTTTGCAGTCTGGCGTGAGGGAACAATCCGGCCAAAGCTGTCCCCTGCCATGGCGGCGTTACAGTATCCTGCGTACCCCATATGATCAGAACCGGGACCTTGATCGCCTTATATGACTGGAAATTGGTGAAGAGACCATGTTCCGGTGTAACAACGAGGTTTTCCAGCCAGTCCCCTTCCGCCTGCGTCATGTTTTTGATGACGAGGGGGCGTTCAAGTATTTTAAGACGCTGATCTGTAACAGCCGATTTGTCCGAGACGAAGGAGCTAAAGATTGGCCTGATCGACCATGCACTGGTGCCATAAGCAGCCGTTACGGAATCCCGGATCGGGCCGGCGGAAAGAAAAAGCTCAGCCAGAAGAGCCGGTGATTTGGGTTCGAAATGTAACGAGGACCTGTTTGAAGAAAACCCAAGCGCCGCGTCGACCATAACGATTTTTTTCGCAACGTCAGAATTTTTAGAACAGTCTCTATTGCAGGGCGGCAGCCAACCGAATGACAGACAATGCTCGCTTTATCGATTTTCAATTTTTTCAAGACGTCGAGAATCCTGTCAGCCTGCCTGCCGACGGAAAAACTGTCCGCGCCTGTCAGTTTTTCCGAAAAACCGAAGGGTGGAACGTCGATTGTTGTAACGCGAAAACCGCTGGAGGCAAGCAAATCGATAGTCGGCCGCCAGAGTTCCCCCCATGCGCCGGTTCCATGAATCAGAACGACGGACTCCCCTGTTTGAGGACCCGCCTGCATGACAAAGAGTCTGGCGTCACGGGTCTGGACAAACATGCCTGAGGGAGCAGCCTGTTCCGGCGTCAACCGTTCACGCCATATCATGGCCGTGTATGAAGCGGCGAGGGCGCAGATAAATATCGCGATTAAAATAGAAAGAAATAGAAAAATTCGACGCATCATCGCCGGCTCGTCTCCGGGTTAAATCACCGCTTGAAAAATACCATAAGATGTGAGGAAATCATACAGACCGCCAGGCTGAAAGGTACAGAAATGACGGACATGAACCGCAGGGATCTTATACGCTTTTTGCCTGTTCTTCTGGCATTAGGATGCGCGCCGAAGCTGTTGTGGCCGCGTATGGCGCAGGCAGCGGGGATTCCTGTCCCGGAAATTCCTGCCTATACCGGGCGTGATCGCGCGGTTGTTCACGGCTCCAATTTTCGCGCCATTTATGGCAAGTCCGTATTGCGCGACAGGTTTCTTGGCTTCCTGCACAATGTTTATAGCATCTATCCCGACAAGCAATTTCACGCGCTGATCCTGAGCGCGACGCAGAACCATGAGACAGACGAGGATATTTACAAGGAAATCCAGCGCCGCCTGCCGGAGGTGACGCCGTTCATGGCGTTGTTGCGTTATTCCCTGCCGTCGCTAGAGACACAGAAGGCAGAAATGGTGCGCCAGGCGACAGCCCTGCTGAATGACGGCGGCAAGGTCGTCAATTATGTCGAGATCGGCACGCCCGGCCGCTATGTCAACGGTATCGAAAAACATATTCATGTCAGTGGCACGACCTATCTGCTGAATACCGCCAAACCTTCCTACACGGCGGGCGATATCGCGGAACGCGGGCAGATTATGCGGGTTGGTAAATTCGTCGATCTCGACAATTACGACCCGGTCGATCCGGTGCAGATCAAGCCCGGGCAGATCGGCCTGGTTTCCAATTTCATTGGCTTTCACCACGCGCCGCCGGAACGGCGCGATGCGTTTATAAAATCGGTGGCCGATCTTTTACCACCCGGCGGGCGCCTGCTGCTGCGTGACCATGATGTCGATGGTGAGGATATGGCACATATCGTTGCATTAGCCCATGATGTTTTCAATGCAGGTCTACAGGTACCTTGGGAAACCAACGAGGCGGAAATACGCAATTTCACGTCTGTCGAGCGGATCGAGGGGGTTGTTAAAAAATACGGGCTCGAACGACACGGACAATTGGCTCTGCAAAACGGTGATCCCACCAGAAACACATTAATGGCGTTTATCAAGACATGAAAAAATTTGTTTTTGCCGTGGCGTTCATTGCCGTTATGGCTCTGTTCCCTACAGGATATGCAGCAACCATCGTCAATGATGTAACGAAGCTGGATCCAATAGCAGTGGATAGTGTGGTCACGCCGCATTCGGAAGTGGAAGTACAGGCGCTGATGCGGGATCACAAGGGGCCAATTTCCATCGGCGGCGGCCGGTATTCCATGGGCGGCCAGATCGCGACGGAAAACGCGCTGTTCATCGACATGCGCGGCATGAACAAGGTCGTCGCCTTTTCAAAGGAGAAGAAAGAAATCACCGTGCAGGCCGGCATGACCTGGAAGGAGATTCAGGATTACATCGATCCGTACGACCTGTCGCTGATGATCATGCAGTCCTATCATAATTTCAGCGTCGGCGGGTCATTAAGCGTGAATTGCCATGGCCGTTACGTCGGCGCCGGGCCTTTGATTTATTCGGTGAAATCGATCCGTATCGTCCTTGCCGATGGCAGACTGGTCGATGCCAACCCCACGGACAATGCCGATATTTTTTATGGCGTGATCGGCGGTTATGGAGCGCTGGGTGTCATAACGGAAGCGACGCTGTACCTGGCCGACAACGTTAATGTTGAGCGCCAAGTGCAGCGCATGCCTGTCACGGCCTATAAAGATTATTTCTTTAAAAATGTACGCGACCATAAAGACATTATTTTTCACAACGGCGACATTTATGCGCCTGCCTATGATACGGTCAATGTCGTCAACTGGGTTCAGACGGATAAGTCTGTGACGGTAAAGGACAGGATGCAGCCTTTATTGGCATCGTACTGGAAACAGCAGGCCGTCTATTTCTGGATGACCGAGCTGCCATTCGGTCAATGGCTGCGTCAGCATGTGCTCGATCCGTGGCTTTACAGCGGCGATGCGGTTGTGAAGCGCAATTACGAGGCAAGCTATGATGTGCAGGAGCTGGAGCCATCCTCACGCCTGACTTCGACCTATGTGCTGGAAGAGTATTTCGTTCCAGTCGACAGGTTTGACGATTTTGTGCCGAAGATGCGGCAGATCTTTCAGGCGCACAAGGCCAATATCGTCAACGTTTCCATCCGGCACGCGCATAAGGATCCCGGCTCCCTGATGGCATGGGCGCGGGGCGAGGTGTTTGCCTTTGTCGTTTATTACAAGCAGGGCGTCGATCCGGACGATCGCGCCGAAGTAGGGGCTTGGACCCGTGAATTGATCGACGCGGTGCTGTCGGTGGGCGGCACATATTACCTGCCGTATCAGCCGCACGCGACCCAGGCGCAGTTCAGGCAGGCTTATCCGAACTGGCAGAAATTTTTTGCATTAAAGAAAAAGCTGGATCCAACAGATAAATTCAAGAACAAATTGTGGGATAAATACTATCACCCCGACCCTGCGGAGCAGGCGGTCTGGGACAAGAAAGACACGATCCCGAACTATGCGCGCAGCGAGGATCAGACCTATCTGACCCTGCCGGAATGGTACATCGTATTCAGTGCCGATGAATATGCCTGCGCCCTGAAAAACGGGCGCCCCAGCCAGTTCCCATACTTTGCGAGCATCCACCAGTTCTGGTCGATCTATGATGCGGTCAAGGCAAAGACGAAAGCCGAATACCCGTACAATTTCCGCTATAGGCTGATGATCAATGTGATCGGCACCAGCTATACGGCTGAGCTATTTTCCAAAGGCGTGTATGAGAACTCGATCGGCCGCCTGACGGAATGGATCGCAGGCGACAGTGCGCCGGCGCAAAACCGCAAGGTGGAAGCGTTTATCCAGGAAACGGCGGTCGATTATGCTTCGTTCCTGAAACAGACCCCGTGGTATCGCTATCCATTTTTTACAAAGTGGAAGCAATTCCTGCATGTTCATGACGGGCCAGGGACGAGTTTCATAAGGCGTTGGGAACGGCGCTTTGCCTTCACGGCTGAAATGCTGTTCAAGTCTGTCTACGGCAAAGTGATTGGCTATGCGACCGGTTCGACCTATGCGCCTGAAGATCTTCATACCTATGCAACAGCTGTTAAGGATGAAAAACTCCAAATCTTGCCGATCACGCGTTATGAAGCGTTTACAAAAGATATGCCAGAGCTTGTCCGTCAGGGTGTGAAGTTCAGGGACATTGCAGGAAATCACCGCATTATGATGACGGTCGTTGCGCCGGCAAACTGGAAAGCTGGTCCGGAAGCAGAAGAGTTTTATGAATGGCCAATCCTGACGAATCCGGGCTGGAAGAGAATAGGGCTAACTGTACCGGTAGAAAATCTGGGTGCTGTTATTCATGACCTTGATCATCAAAAGATCGGTATCGATCATGTGTTTGATTATTAAGTCATCGGCTCAGTTCGAGTTCTTTTATGCTTTTCTCTTCAACCCGCTCTTCTTTACCAGACGACCGGTTCATTACAAATGGCCCCGACCACGAAGGATGTTCAACCGATCTCCACATGCCTTCAATCTTTGTATGACTGGCATCGAGGGTTCCTTCGTATAAAAGCGAGTGACTGGCTTTTGGAACGCCTTCATAGGTTTTCAGGAAGTTTATATTTTGCCCCTGTCGCGTGCCGGACAGACTTGCAAACAACCCCTTGTTTTGAACAGGACTCATAGTGTTAGGCTCAATGATCTCGCCTCTCAGGATGTTAGAATCCTCTGTTAATATGACATTGAACGGGACAGGTTGTTTGTAATTGCGAGGATAGTCATAGACACCTGTCCAGAATCCCGAAATATTTTCTGAAGACTTTTGCGTCATAAAAATTTACCGCGTATTAAAAGAATTTCAGAGCTTCCGCTCCGAAGCATTTTTCCTGATCCAGGCTGCAATATCTTTCTCGTCAATTTTTCCTGCAGCGAGTGCCATGATGGTCTCGATGGCATCCACCTGATCAGCTTTTAAGTCATAGCCATTGATGCGAAGAAAAACACCGATCGACAGAAAAGCCGCACGCTTGTTGCCATCGATGAAGGCATGGTTCCTGCCGAGGCCAAAAGCATACGACGCCGCCAGATCGAACAGATCGGCTTCAGGATTATAGGCCAGCAGGTTTTGAGGGCGGGCAAGGGCAGAGTCGAGCAAGCCTTCATCTTTGAGACCGCGTGCACCGCCAAAACGGGAAAGGCTCTCCTCGTGCAAAAGAAGGAGAGCCTTTTTGCTGATCCATTTCGGATCAGGTCTCATTCGGCAAGAGCCTTGAAGGTATCGCGATAGTCATTCATGAACTGACGCCCTGCCTCGAGCTGGTCCTCAATGGAAGGATCATAAGGGGTAATCAGGTAGCCGTCAGCAGTCTCAATCGCATAGAGCGTGTCGCCCTTTTCAACTTTCATGTGGGCGAGCATCTCTTTCGGGATAACGGCGCCCGTGGATGTTCCGACCGTGGTTAGTTTAATAGAAGCGACCATGTCAATCTCCATACATATATGTATTATAATATCCTTATGGTGGCTCAACGTCAAGCATTATAATGGTTATACATATATTTAATGCGCTGATTTAACTACAAATTTTGGCACACTCAGAGACTACATAGGTTCAAATCACTGCCCGACCACCACTTTTTATCAAGACTTCAGATATTCCAGAGACATACGCGCAAAAGCCCGCTGTTCCGGGGCTTTTGCGGGGTAGTGTTTTTGGCGCACCCGGAGACGGCCGGCCATAGGGGTATTTCAGGGCGATTGTCTCCGCAGGGCGTATCGGGAGTGTGCCAAAATTCAAAGAGATCGGGATTGATGCTCGGAGAGCGTTCTAGGCAACCCGAGACAGGTTGCTGCCAGACTGCTCCCTCCACCACGCTTCTTCTGGTTACCTGACGTTCATACTGTCTCAAAAATTTTCAAAGGATTGCAGGAAAGTCACTGGAGAAAGTGCTGTCCTGTTGAGAAGTCCGGGCATTATATGCCCCTGAGAATAATCATGGCGTTATAAAGCGCGTATCCTGCTGTCTCACATCACAATATTGCGGCTGCAAACAGTCCTGTTCTTGACAAGTCCCGCCGAACCCTTCATATATCCGACCTCACTATATGCGTGGCTGAGTAGCTCAGTCGGTAGAGCAGGGGAATCATAATCCCTGTGTCGGGGGTTCAAATCCCTCCTCAGCCACCAAATTTACCAAATAAAATCATATACATAGATTATCCCTCCCTAAATATTTAAAAGTGTTTTTGATACGGGGTTACACATGGGTAACTATTACAAAAAAAGATAAAAACTTAAGACATAATACATGTTATGAATATATCTACAAATAAAGACAGGTTATTCCAAAAACTAAACCATTGCCGATGAGCTATTTGCTGCAGAATAGAGCTATGAAAATTAAAATGCTATTGCCTTCTCACAAGAACATTGGAAAGATTTTCATGTAAAAATTAAATTTTATCAAACGGCTCTTTAGGCCGTCACAGATACTTAATAACTCGCCTACCATGTCAACAATACGATTCTGTTCTTCTAAAGGCGGAATAGAACCAGCATATTCTTTAATATTGTCCCATTAGCATTTGCTTGCCCGCATTGCTGTATGATGTAAGGAACGATTTGAGCTTCACGGAACATTGGGGCATTCATTGCCAGATTTAGATAGTACGGATTAGAAAGCGTTTCTGAACACCTAATCCTTATCGAATAGGATGCGAAACTATATTCTTTATCCTCACCTTCATATATACCTGTCTTGCTAACAAGCTCAGCACTATTAGTGCGATTATAAAGAAGATCATTCTTCAAAAGAAACGCTCCAGGCAATCCCCTACTTCCGCATTTATAATTCAGAAGGTGATTTAGTTTGGGTCAAAAATGAAGATTTGCCTCTTGAGGTACAGTAGAAGATGGCCAAGCTGTTCTCATATGCGGACGAGCTTTTAATGGCGCTGAAAAAGCCATGGCAGCTTTGAATGACGTTTCAAACCTCCAAACCACCGAAAACGCCAATAACTATGAACTAATTTGTTAGTTGCAGCAGCTTATCTGCCGAATTGGCCTTTAACCTTTAAAAATATTTTCGCGGTGAAACTTCATATACCGATCATGTGGCCGATATATAATATCGGATGGCAATATCAATTTTCCATCCGGATTTAAAAGACGCATCGCCGGTTCGGGAATTTTCCCGTCCGCTTTGAGGATGGTGTAGTTTTCATCGATGGAAACCAATCCCCTATCGAACATCCAATGAATCGTGCTGCAAAGTGCTATGCCGTTACGAATTGAATCCGGTCCGTCTTTTTCCACCGGCATAATGTGCGCAGCCTGAGCTTCTGTCCGTCCGCCGCCGTTTACGATTTTCAAGCCCGTCATGGCACACGTTTGTTGATAAGCATCTTTCACAAGCTTTGAAAAAGCGGCGTCTCGGAACGGCCGTTTGACAACTCGCTCAATAATGGGTCGCTTGAATTCTTCTTGCCCGTTGTCAGCAAATTCCAAAATCTTGCTTTCCCGCACAGAGACCTTCCGTTGCAGCGCTTCTGCTTGCAATATCGGCGCAAACCCTACCTGCAAGATCAATTCATATTCATGCTCGGGGATAATGCGAACGGCATGACCGAACGCTCCCTTGTTGGTAGCTCCATCGGGTCGTGTCAGTGCGCTTTCGTAATAATGATCGCCATCCTTAAAAGGGACAGCATAATCAAATTCTAGATAAGTCGATGTATCGATTTGAGCATAATAATGATCGGCCTTTGAAGGATCAGATATTATGCCTGTTACCCGAGCTGTAGAGAAATAAACTTTCCTTCCTCCGGCATCATTCGGATCCTCGCCTCTTCGACGAGGTTCGTAATAAATAATCCAATCGCCCAAAGTCTGCTCTACCCGTCGAAGATAAGTAGCCGGAAAGTGATAACGTACTTCCGGAAGGTCGTCATAGACTGGGTTTATTTTCGTTACAAATACAGCTTTGGCCATAATACAGATCGCGTTGTTTTCAAAGCAGTTGTTAGTCTATAAGGATTGAACATCCCATGAAATTAAAACAGAGCTCATGGCGGACATTTTTTCCAAAGAGAAACGCAGCAACATTATGAGTCGTATTCAAGGAAAGAATACGAAGCCGGAAATGATTGTCAGATCTTTGCTGCATACCATGGGATATCGTTTTCGTAAAAATTATAAAAAACTTCCTGGTACGCCTGATATCTGTTTGCCAAAGTTTAAGACCGTAATTTTTGTACATGGTTGCTTCTGGCATCGCCATGAAAATTGTTCCCGAACTACAATGCCCAAAAGCAACTATCTGTTTTGGCAAAAGAAGTTTGCCGATACTCAAAGCAGAGACGAAAAAGTAGAGAGCAAATTAAAAGATCTTGGTTGGAAGGTCGTGACGATCTGGCAATGCGAAACTACGGATAAAGACAGATTGAAAAGAATTCTCTCCCAAGTCCTTATACGTTAATTAATATCAGCAATCATTAATATACATAACTATAAAAAAATTCCTTGCGCTTCCAACCCTTGGTGTAGATTGTTTAGCCGGGTTAGGGGATTTTTTTGATGGTTGCCGCTATCGTAGAAACTGAAATCTTGGAAAAAGAGCCCGTTCTCGAGCTCTTGTAGCATTATGCATCGGTATGAAAACTATCAAAAAAAAATAAGTTTTGAAGATATGTATTTCTTTGGATATACTATGAATCTTTGGTAAAGTACAACGTGCAGAAATTGGTGAAAGTATGAGTTTTGTGCCGAAAGGCATTGAAAGATATAAACTCCAAAGGCAAGAAAGGCTGATCGGTTATCTGTGCGACATTGCTACACGATGGGTTCCACGATCAAGAAAATTGCAATTCTTGAATTCCATTAAAGAAGAATGGGGCTTACGAATATTCTATCTGGGCGGCAATTTTAAATGGGATGCCGATCAAGCAGTGGTTCATAAAATCACCAAGATCGCATGATTGTTTACGCTGGCCCCGGCATGGGGAAAACGGCTGTCGCTTGTGCAAGGGTGTCCGAGCTTATCGATCAAAATGTTGAAGCCGGCAATATATGGATGCTCTCCTTTACGCGGACAGCCGTTAAAAATAAAAGGCAAATTTCGTAGCTTGCAGGGTAAAAATTTATCTGCATTAGATATCAAAGATTCACCAACAAATTGATTCAAACGTAGCGGATACGATACGGATTGACGGAAAGCGAAATCCAAAATCTTTTCGGCAGCTACGAAAGAAATATCGAAGATGTCGCAGAAACTTTTTCAATGAAAAAAGATGAGCTGTATGAATATTTTGACAGCCTGAAACATGGGTCGTATCGATGAAGCGCAGAATGTTACAGGCGCGCGTGCCGAATTGATTATTAAGGTTCTCAAGCTTTAAATCCCGCGCAGCTTTGCTATTTTGTTCGTCCAGCATAAAAACGATTTGCAGGTTTAGATGATCAAGACGGAAATCAGCCGGACGAAAAACCAATTTTCTGGAACTCGTCAAAAGAGTTTGCCGCCACGCTGAAAGAAAAGAACTAAAAACCATACACAACGAGGCCAACAATCCCAAACTGGTACGTCGCCCATAGAAGACTTGCGTCTTGATATCTATGTAAATGACAATGTTGATGAAATGCTACTCACAAGAGAAGAATTTATCAGAGCTCATTCCGATAAAGAGGTCAGAATTTAACAGAGATTTCCAATCGAAACGATACGCTGGTTCTTTTCGTCGTCGTTCGAAGTCCTAAAACTTCTTGCTACGCCGCAACCTGGCGTCACACAGGAATACGTATGTCGGGACATCCTATCGGCATTTTTTTCTGGATCGGACATATTTTCTTTGATTAGCCGAAGAAGATGATAACCAAAGATACCCACAATTCATCAAACGTTGCAGAAAAGCACTGTTTGATGACTCAACTCGATTGATTATGATGAATGGTGGTCGCTCCTTTTGAGCGTTGCCGAGAAATATGTATACGATGTATGATTTCGAGTTGTTTGTTCTAGAACTCCTGCACCCATCCAACTTTGTTATTCAGAACTCGGTATTAGAGGCCCCATTTTAGGAACCATACATGCATCAAAAGGCAGAGAAGCAGAAAATGTAATTCTCCGTCTTCCCTTTAAATCAAATACGACAAAGGGATTTAATTATGAAGAGGAATCGAGAGTCTTATATGTAGGTGCAACAAGAGCTAAAAGCGAATTATCTGTAGGAAAAGGATTCACAAACCAAAGCTTTGCCAAATCAACCGACAGCGGCAGAACATTCAAAGGGATCAGAAAAGAAGACGGATATCATCTGGCTACCGTAGAGATAGGTTTGAACGACGAATTAAATGAATACTCCTTTGTCACAAGAAAAAGGGCAATTAAAGATGTACAAGAATCTCAGAGAAGGCTATCTGAGCTTTTAACAAGTGTGCCTTGTCCTCTGCAGGCATCCTGCGAAAAGCAAGGTGATGAATATATTTATAGCATTTGGACAAATTTCGCCGGAAAAGACGTAGATAAAATCCTTGGGGAATTCGATCAATCTTTAAATGGTGATTTATTTCGTATTGCACGCTCACAAGGAAAATTCCTAACACCGAAAAAAATTCCGCCATTCTTCATGCTTGGCGTGCGTACGGTATGCAAATCTGAAAATGATCCCGGTTTGCGCAACATTCATAGCCCT